>SXOM01000211.1 GCA_005776735.1 Pseudomonadota bacterium | reverse complement strand
GCCTTCGGCGACCGTACCCTCACCTCGACGCCAAGCCGCCGGAACTCGGCGATCTCTACGGCCGTCAGGCCGAAGGGCTCGCCCCCGGTGCCCACACGCGGCACCATCGCCAGCAGGGCGGCCCGGTGCTCGCCTACGAGCGCGCGCAGGTCGCCGGTGAGCGCCCCGGCGGGGGCACGGAACCGGAGGCGATCCCCCTCGCGCCACAGGTCCACATCGGCGGCGATCAGCGCGCGGAGCAGCTCGGCGGCGGTCACAGGTGACCTTCCTCGACGTCGCCCTCGGGGGCCGCCTCGGGGTGGCAGGTGGCAGATGGGGGCACTTCCGTGGGGAAAGTCCCACGCGAGGCGATCTCGTCTCCCTTCACGCGCGGAGCGAACAGCGATCCCTGGAAGTTTCCGGGACCAAGCGCCCCCTCCTGCCACCCGCCACCCGCACCATCGGCGTCGGTGGACACCCTGAGCCGGATGCCCTGCCAGCACCGGACCCCCTTGGACGCCTTGACGGCTTGCAGGCCCTTCTCGCGCAGCCGCCGGGCGAGCCCCTTCGGGGACAGCACGGCGTCGCCGTTCTCGCCGCACCAGGCGGTGTAGGCGTCGTACAGCTCTTTCGCCGTCACCCGCTCCTCCGGTCCGAGGAAGCAGCGCCCGTCGACGAAGTCGCCGAGGATGTCCATCTCCTCGCGGTACGAGGCCGTGGCGTTCCGCACCTCGGCGGGGGCGCCGAGCCCGTCGCGCTGCCACGCCAGGCAGCCCTCGATGGCCCAGTTGAGGATGCCGGACAGCTCGGCCCTGAGCGCGTCGGGGAGGTTCGGGTCGCGCTCGTGCTCGGGGATGGTCACGACGAACGGGATCAGCCGGATGCGTCGCCAGATCCCGAGGTCGCCGCCCCGGATGTTCGGCTTGTGGTTCGCGGCGAGCCAGAGCTTGAACGCCGGGCGGAAGTCGAAGAACTCGCCGTAGAGCATCCGGGCGGTGATGGTGTCGCCGCCGGTGATCTGCTTGACGGTGGCCTCGGCGAGCGACTGGCCCGCGTCGGCCTCGACCGCGGCGACCATGCGCGCGCCGGCGAGGCGGGCGAGGTCGTTGCGCGGGGCGTCCGAGGTGGGCCGGGCGACGAAGCTCGTGAAGTCGGCCTGCACGAAGTAGTCGCCGATCAGTGCGCGCACCGTCTCGAGGAAGGTGCTCTTGCCGTTCGCCCCGGTGCCGTGGAGCAGGAACAGGACCTGCTCGCGCACGGACCCGGTGAGCGAGTAGCCCACGGCCCGCTGGAGGAAGCGCACCAGGTCCTCGCTGCCCCCGGCAACGCGGCGCAGGAAGGCCAGCCAGCGGGGGCACGTCGCCAGCGGGTCGTACTGGACGTGGGCCACCTTCGTGAGCCGGTCGGCGCGGCTGTGGGGCCGCACGATGCCCGTTGTGAGGTCGATGGTGCCGTTCAGGACGTTGAACAGCATCGGCTTCGCGTCGAGCGCCTCGACGGCCTCGTGGAGCCGCGACGTGGCGAGCGTGAGCATCCCGTTGAGACGGGCGGCGTTCTCGCTCTCCATCGCGTGCTTGACCAGGCGGTCGTGCTCCTCGTTGTCGGTCACCGTGTCGGCGGCGGCGAGCAGCGCGCGGATCGTGGCCGCCGCCTCGCGGAGCGCGTGGCCGGAGGCGTCCTGGACGTAGCGGCATCCGTCCCAGTGAATCCACCGCTTCCAGGGGTGGACGTAGAGCAGGGCGTCGCCCACGCGGTACTGGAGCCGCTCGGCGTTGCCGAGGTCCGTGCAGTGGTGGACGAGCAGGGGATCGGCGGGGTCGTACCGGCTCACCGAGGCCGCGATGGCGTCCACCTCGGCGTCGGCGAGGGGCGGGCGGCATCGGGCCCGGTTGACCTCCCGCAGCGCGGCGCTGATCGCGGCCTCGCCCATCCCCCGGCGCCGCATGGCCCCGGCCATCTGCACGAGCGCGCCGTTGCGCTGGCCCTCGGGGATCGGTCCCTCGGCCGCCGCGCCGCGCCGAGCGCCGCGCTCCCGGCCACCCTTGGGCGGGGGAGGCGGTGCGCGGGACAGCAGCTCGTCCACGTCGAGCGGCGCTCCGTCGTAGATGGTGTACCGCGCGCTCTGGAGCCGCACGGCCGGGCACGACGGCTCGTACCAGATGCGGCTCACGTCCCGCGCGTTGTCGTCGGCCAGCCCGCCGAGCAGCCCGCCGACGACGGGCCACAGGCGTTCGTACTCGGCGGGGAGGAGCTCCCGCGTCACGGGCAGGACCAGCCGGAAGCAGCAGTCGTCCTCGCCGTTGGCGGCGTTGCCGAACGACGTGGCCAGGAGCGCCGCCCACCTCAGCTCCTTGAGCAGCGCGACGACGGCGTTGGCGTCGTCCGCCGAGAGGTGGTCGAAGTCGAGAACGACCATCGTCACCCGATCCACGCTGCGCTTCCCGCGCATCGCGCCGGGCTTGTTGATGGCCGGGGAAACGACGGCGTTGCCCGCCTTTGCGTCCATCGTCCGGTGCCTGGGGAACAGCCGGGGGATCGGCAGCTCCACGACCTCCGGCACCTTCCCGCGCTCGTCGCGGTACCGGCTCGCTCGGACGGGCGTGGCGAAGTCCCAGTGGGGGGTCATCGGCGACCCCCACGCGGGCGGGCCGGCTGCCGCACGGTCGGAGGCGGCCCGATCTTCAGGCCACGACGGTCCACCTTCGGCGGGGGCGTCGGCCGCGGCGGCCGCGTGGGAGCCACTGGGCCAAGGCGGGGAGCGACGACGAGCAACGATCCCGCTCCCCGCGCCTTCTGGCACACACTTCGCTTCGCGCTCATGGCTCCGCCTTCGCGCGCCCGGCGCGCAGCTTGTCCTCCGCGTCCCACTCCGCGAGGATCGCGAAGTACCGGCGAAGGTTGTCGGAGATCTCCCCGACATCGTGGTCGGTGAGCGGCTCGCCGTAGAGCGGCTGGAACGCCTCGCGGAGCGCCTTGCGGGCGTCCTCTTCGACGTAGAGCGGTGCGGTTCGTCGCTTCACGCCGTCGAGACTAAAATCAGGCTTTTGGAGAGGGAAATCTACGGGGGTGTCTCATCTGGCACGCGCCCCGCGCGTGGGCGACTTCCGCCCCCTGGTCCAACGGAAGAAGCTACGTTTCCTTCGCTGTGCCCCTGGCCCGCGAGCCGGCGTTGTACCGGCGAGCCTCATCTTGCACGGAGAAGCCGTCCAGGCGGAACCTCGCTCCGAGGCGGATTCCCTTCTTGTTGCCTTCCTCGATGACCTCGGGGCCGGTCACGGCGGGGACGTTCGCTGCGGTAATCGCGTCGCGAGCCCTGCGGACCCAGGTGTGGATGTCGGCGTCGGCGACGGCGGCGCCGAGTGCGCGCCCACCGTTGAGCGCCCGCAGCTCGTCGTTGATGATCGCCGCGAGG
>SXOM01000210.1 GCA_005776735.1 Pseudomonadota bacterium | reverse complement strand
CCTGCGCGCCCTGCGCGCCGTCCGCGCGCCGCGCCGCGCTCAGGGCAGCTCGACCGCCGCCGCGACGGCCACGCTCTCGCCCACCGCGGGCGGCGTGAACGGCAGAAACCCCATCCCCTCGGGCCGGCGCCACGCGTACCGCGGGTCCTCGAGCGGAGCAGGGAAGCGCACCCGCCACGAGAGTACGTTCCCCTGCGCGTCGACGGCGAGCACCTCCGCGTGCAGCGTGGCGGTGTCGACCCGCTCCCCGACGGTGAACGGCGCCGCCCGCGCGAGGCGCTCGAACGAATGCGTGAACGCCGCCCGCGCGGCGTCGAGGCGGAGCGTCCGCTCGTCCTCCCGGGTCATCGTCACCGGCGTCCCCACCGGCCCGAGCACGATCATCGCCTTGGGGACGGGCCGGCCGTCGTAGTGCCGGACGATCGGGATGTACGCGGTCATGATCTCGTGGCCGCCGGTGAGCACCAAGGTCTGGTCCGCGATCTCGGGCTCGGGGCCGAGGGCGTCGGCCGCAGCGGTCGCCGTCGAGAGCACCACCGACACCAGCGCCGAGTGCACCGCGAGCACGAGCGCCGAGACCGGCAGGTGCCAGGCGAGCACGAGGCGGTCACGCCAACGCGGCGCGCTCCCGTCCAGCGTGGCGGCGGTGCACACCGCGAAGACGGCGGCGACCCCGAGCCCCCCGAGCCCGATCACCCGCGTCATCGGAAACGTCGCGGTCGGCGGCAAGAGCGCCAACGTGCTCAGCACCACCGCCTGCAAGAGCACCGGCTCGCTCCGCCACGCGCGCCGCGCGAGCCCCGCCACCGCGAGCGAGACGGCGACGAGGAGCCCCAAACCCAACGGCACCGTGACCCGCGGCGGCAGGATCGCCCACACGTCGACCGGGAGGTTCATCCACGCCGCGGCCCCGAGCGCGCCCAGCCGCTCCGGCACCAGCGACAGGTACCGCACCGGGTCGCGCAGCGGATCGACGTACAACCCCGAGCCGTACATCCCGTACCCGAGCGTGATCCACGCCGCGGCCCAGGCCGCCCCGACCAGGGCCAGCGGCACCCACCGCCGGGCGCGTGTGCGCAGCGGCTCGGTGCGCCCGAGCTCGAGCGCGGCGAGCACCGCGAAGGTCGCGACCCCCGCTTCGGCCGACAAGAGCGCCAACGCGAGCCACCCCGCCGCGAACCAGGCGCCACCACGCTCGCCGCGCGCCCCGGCGAGGTGCGCACGCGCGGCCAGCGCCCCGAACGCCATCGCCAGGAGCGCGTTGCGGTTGGCCACCCACGACGCCGGGAGCGCGTGGTTCTCGTCGACGGCGTAGAGCCACGTCGCGAGCACCGCGCGCCGCCCCGGGCCGAGCCACTCCAGGAAAAACCGGTGCGCCGCCCACAACGCGAGGGCGAGCCAGGCGAGGCTGTGCAGGTGGTGGAGCGCCGGGTGCGCTCCGACCCCCCACCAGTCCCACGCGTGCGTGAGCGCCGTGAGCGGTCGGAAGAAGCCGCCCCGGATGTCGGGCTGCGTCCACCACGAGAGGACCCCCTGGTCCATGAGCGCCCGCACCGCCCCCGGCTCCGCCGGGAAGAACAAGAACAGGTCGAGGATCGGCCCGCGTTCGCTCGAGAAGTACGGGCCCTCGGGGTCGAGGTGGGCGCGGTGGAACCAGTCGTCGGCCCCGAGCCCGGCCCCGATCGAGCCCGCGGAGAGGAGGACACCGCCCACGACCGCGGCGAGGCCCGCGCGGGGGTGGTCGAGCCAACGTGCGAGGGTCGCGAACATCGGCGCCAGGGTACCACCGCGGGGGACGCGCGGCGCCGTCGCGAAGCCGGCGCGCTTCGGGACGGGCCGCAGGCGCCGCCCCGAAGCTCCCGCGATAGTCGCCCCGCGTGATGCGTGTCGCCGTCGCCTTGTGGTCGCTCTTCGCCTGCTCCGGGAGCGGGGCGGGCAAACCGTCGGGGCCGGGGCCCACGCCAGTGCGGGTCGAGGTCGTCGTGCCCGCGGCGATCGAGCGGGCGGTCGAAGCGGCGGGGACGGTGCGATCGCTCGAGAGCGCGGAGCTTCGGGCCGAGGTGGCGGGGCTGGTCGAGGCGGTGGTGTTCACCGAGGGGCAGGCGGTGGCCAAGGGCGACGTGCTGGTGCGGCTGCGCACCGCGGACGCCGAGGCGGCGGTGATCGAGGCCGAGGCGCGGGTGCGGATGGCCGACGAAGACCTCGGCCGGGCCCGTGCGTTGTTCGAAAAAGGCGACCTGTCCCGCGCGGAGCTCGACCGCGCCGAGGCCGCCGAGGGGCTCGCCCGATCGGCCGCGTTGCGCGCCGCCGAGGGGTTGCGGCGGTGTACGTTGCGCGCGCCCTTCGCCGGGCGGGTGGGGCGGCGCGCGGTGTCGCCGGGGGAGCTGGTCGAGGCGGGCCGGGTGCTCACCTCGCTGGAGGGGTTGGGCGAGCTGCGGGTCGACGTGCACTTTCCCGAAGCGGAGCTCGGAAGGCTCGCGCTCGGTGTGCCTGCCGCGATCACCGCGCCCGCGCTGCCGGACGCGATCTTCCCCGGCGCGGTGGCGTACCTGGGCGCGGCGGTCGACGAGGCCACGCGCACGGTCGACGTCCGCTTGAGCGTGGAGGATCCGGCCGGGCTCCTGCGGCCGGGCATGTCGGCCGAAGCGCGGCTCGTGGTCGGCGAAACGCAGGGGGCGCTCCTGGTCCCGAGCGAAGCGGTGTCGCCGACCGCCGAGGGCGCCACCGTGTGGGTCGTCGCCGACGGGAAGGTCGCGCGGCGTGGGGTCACGCTGGGCGACCGGCACGCCGCCCGGGTCGAGGTCGTCGCGGGGCTCGCCGCGGGGGAGGCGGTGGTCGTCGAGGGCCTCGCCCGCCTGCGCGAGGGCGCGCCGGTCGAGGTGAAGGCGTCCCCGTGAGCGAGGCGGGCCCGGCTTCGTGGACGGATCGCTTCGTGCAGCGCCCGGTGCTCGCCGTGGTGTTGTCGCTGCTCCTCACGCTGCTCGGGGTGGCCGGCTTCTTGCGCCTGGGGGTGCGGGAGATCCCCGACGTGGAGACGCCGGTGGTCACCGTGAGCACCTCGTGGCCGGGCGCCGACCCGGCGATCGTCGAGAGCGACGTCACCGAGGTCCTGGAGCGCGAGATCAACGGGATCGAGGGGGTGCGCACGCTCACGTCGTCGAGCCAGGACGGCCGCTCCGAGATCACCGTCGAGTTCGAGTTGGGCCGCGACCTCGACGAAGCGGCCAACGACGTGCGCGGCCGGGTCGACCGGGTGCGGAGCCGGCTCCCCGAAGGCGTGCGCGACCCCGGCATCGAGAAGGCCGACGGCAGCGGCCAGCCGAGCATGTTCTTGCGCCTGCGGGGCGAGTCGGGCGATCTGCTCGCGATCACCGACGTCGCCGACACCATCGTGCGCGAACGCCTCGAGAACGTGCCCGGGGTCTCGAGCGTCGACCTGTTCGGGGCGCGGGTGTACGCGATGCGCCTGGACCTGGACGTCGCGAAGATGGCGGCGCGCGGGGTGACCGTGGCCGACCTCGAGCGGGCGCTCGCCGCCGGCAACGTGGAGCTGCCCGCCGGGCGCATCGAAGGCGACGCCACGCAGCTCACCGTGCGCCTGGACGCCGGCCTGCGCACCGCCGATCAGTTCGGCGCGCTGGTGTTGCGGGGGGGGCCTGAGGGGCGCGTGTACCTGCGCGACGTCGCGACGGTGCGCCTCGGCGCCGAGAACGAGCGCACCTCGGCGCGGGCCGACGGGGTGGCGTCGGTCTCCCTGGCCGTGTACCCGCAGACCCGGGCCAACGTGGTGGAGATCTCCGACGCGGTGCAGGCGCGGCTCCCGGGCATCCAGGCCGACCTGCCCGCCGGGTACGACGTCGACGTGGTCTTCGACCGGGCGTTCTCGGTGCGCGACGCGATCGAGGAGGTGGAGCTGACCCTCGGCATCGCCTTCGGCCTCGTGGTGCTCGTCATCTTCGGGTTCTTCCGGTCGGTGCGCAGCACGCTGGTCCCGGCCTTGGCGATCCCGGTCTCCTTGGTGGGGACGTTCCTGGTCCTCTGGTCGGCCGGCTTCACCCTCAACGTGTTCACGCTCTTCGGGTTGGTGCTCGCCATCGGGCTCGTCGTCGACGACGCGATCGTCGTGCTCGAGCACATCGTTCGCCACCTCGAGGCGGGCCGCCCGCCGGCCGAGGCGGCGCTCGCGGGCACCCGCGAGATCACCACCGCGGTCGTGGCCACGACGCTCTCGTTGCTCGTGGTCTTCGTCCCGATCATGTTCACCGGCGGGGCGACGGGGCGGCTCTTCCTGGAGTTCGGCGTCACCGTGGCCGCGAGCGTGGCGTTGTCGATGGTGGTGGCGCTCACGCTCACGCCGGTGCTCACGCGGGCGTTGGTCCGCGTGGCGCCGCGACCCGAGGAAGGCGCGCTCCTGCGCAGCTTCGTGCGGAGTTTTGCGGTGGTGCGGCGGTTCCCGTGGCTGGTGGTGCCGGTCCTGGTGGTCAGCGGCGTGGTCGGGGCGGCGGGCTGGGCGGCGTTGCCGCGCGAGTTCTTCCCGCTGGAGGACCGGAACAACTTCATGCTCCGTCTCGACGCCCAGGAGGGTGCCACCTTCGAGTGGATGGACGCGCGGGTGCGGGAGCTCGAAGCGCAGGTGATCCCCCAGGTCCCGGAGCGCCGCGTGGCCATCGCCCGCGTCGCCTCCGGTCGCGGCGGGGTCGCGGCGGGCACCAACACCGGCATGTTGTTCATTTCGCTGGTTCCGAAGGCGGAGCGCACCCGCTCGCAGATGCAGATCGTCAGCGACCTGAAGGCGACGCTCGGCCAGGTCACGGCGTTCCGCGTGGTGCCGATCCAGTCGCCCACGGTGGGCCAGGGGTTCGCGTCGCCGCTGCAGTTCGTCATCCAGCACGCCGACTTCGACGTGCTCGCGGCCGATCTGCCCCGCCTGGTCGCTGCGGCGCGGGCCGTGCCCGGCCTCGCGCAGGTCAACGAGAACCTGCGCCTGGACCGCCCGGAGCTGTTGTTGACGGTCGACCGCGAGGAGGCGGCCGCCGTCGGCGTGGCGCCCATCGAGGTCTCGCGTGCGCTCCAGGTGCTCACGGTGGGCGTCGAGCTCGGGCGCTTCAAGCGCGGGGTGCGCCAGTACCCGGTGATCGCGCAGCTCCTCCGGGCCGACCGCGACGAGCCCGCCGACCTCGCGCGCATCCAGCTCCGCGGGCGTGACGGGGCCCTGGTGCCGATGAGCAACCTCGTGAGCGGGCGGGAGCGCACCGCCGCCGCCACCCGGCACCACTACGCGCGCAGCCCCGCGGTGACGCTCAGCGCCAACCTCGACGGCATCACGCTCGGCGAGGCGATCGACCGGGTGCGGGCGATGGCCGAGGCGGAGCTCGGTCCCGGCTTCCGCACCGCGTTGGCCGGACAGGCCAAGGACCTCGAGGAGGGGAGCGCGTCACTCGGGACGGTCTTCGCCTTGGCGCTCCTGTTGGTCTACCTGCTCCTGGCGGCCCAGTTCGACTCGTTCGTGGCGCCGATCTCGGTGATGTTCACCGTGCCGCTCGCGGTGGCGGGGGCGCTCGGGGCGTTGTGGGCCTTCGGGCAGTCGATGAGCTTCTTCTCGCAGGTGGCGCTCATCCTGCTCGTGGGCCTCGTGACCAAGAACGGCATCTTGATCGTGGAGTATGCGCGCCACGCCGAAGCGGAGCGGGGCCTGTCGCCGTGGGACGCGGCCGCCGAAGCCGCCCGACTCCGCTTCCGACCGATCCTGATGACGTCGGTGGCGACCATCGGGGGGGCGGTTCCCATCGCGCTCGGCGTGTCAGGGCAGGGGCGCGCGGCGCTCGGCATCGCGGTGGTGTTCGGCATGGCCACGGCCACGTTCTTCACGCTGTACGTGACCCCGGTGGTGTACGCGACACTCGCCGGTCGGCGTCACTCGACGTAGCCGAGCTCCTTGAGCAGGTCGTTCACCTCGGTCTTCTCTTCGGTGGAGACCTTCGGCTTCTCGCCGGTGTTCGTGCCCTTCGGCGTGGCCTTCCACCACGCGTTCGCCGCGGTGAGCAGCGGCGCGAGGGCCGCGGTGGTGGCGTCCTTGATGCGGCGCTTCTCGCCGGGGTCGGTCCCGAGGTCGAACCCATAGCTGAAGGTCTGACCGGCCCGGTCGGCCACCAGCTTGGTCACACCGTCGACCGTGAACGCGATGTCGGTGGTGCGCTCGACCACGGCCAGGGGCGGGTCCTTCTGGCGGTACCAGGAGCTGCCCTGCCACCCCTTCGGGGCCCGTTCGGCGAGGCCGACCACGTCGAGCACGCTCGGCGGGACGTCGATGAGCCGGCCCACGCGGCCCTTGACCCGCTCTCCCTTGGCGCCGGGGACCTTGACGATGAGCGGCACGTGGGCGAGCTCTTCGAAGACCGATCGGTTGTGCCCGGCGAACTGGTGGTCTCCCAACTGTTCGCCGTGGTCGGAGTGAAAGACGACCATCGTGTTCTTCGCTTCGCCCGAAGCGGCGAGCGCGTCGAGGATCTTGCCCATCGCCGCGTCGGCGTCCCAGAGGGCGGCTTCGTACTGGGTGCGCAGCTCGACCGCGCGGGCCGGCCGCGCGTCCGGTGACAACTTCGGCCAGTCGGCCCAGTCCAGCCCCTTCTCCGGGACGCTCAGCGGCGTTCCCAGGGCCTTCTGCGCTTCGGGGCTGGGCCGCCACGGCGTGTGGCACTGCATCACGTGGACGTAGAGTAGATTGGGCTTCCCGTCGGTCGGCCACTTCTTGATGTCGTCGAGCGCGCCCTGCACCACCTCGGCGTCCTTGCCCTTGGCCCACTTCTGGAAGCCGGCGCCGAAGCCGAGCGACTCCTGCAGGTGGCCGTTGGCGTACCGGCCGTGTGTCGCATAACCCTGGGCCTGGAGCACCTCGGCCAGCGTCGGCACCGAGCGGTCCACCGTGCGGTACAGGTCGAACTGGCCGATGTCGTAGTCCCACCCGTGCGATCGGACGAAGCGCGAGGTGGTGTACGACAACACCGACGGCAAGGTCCACGTGTACTGGGTCCACGCCTTGTCGAAGACCACGGCGTCCTTGGCGTACGCGTCCATCCGGGGGGTGGTGGGGCTCTTCTCGCCGTAGGTGCCCATCGCGTCGGCCCGCAGGGTGTCGACCACGAGGATCAACACGTTGCCCTTGGGCAAGCTCGCGGGTGCCGGCGGACCGGCCAGGGCGGAGGACAGGAGCGCGACGATCATGGCGCGGGTGTATCTCGCCAGCCCGGCGGGTTCTTCCCCGGGTGGAGGTCGAGGGGGGCGACGCGCCGCGACCGTCCCGAGGCGGGCGGAGGCGGGTGCGCGTCGCGGCGGGGGATGCAGGGCTTCCCCGCGGCCCACGAGCGCTTAGGATCGGGGCATGCTGCTCCTCATCGCGTCGCTCCACGCCGCCACCCCCGCCGCGGTCGAGGCCTACACCGAGGCGAGGTGGGTCCGCTCCGCCTTCGTGGTCACGGGCGCGGGCGTCGCGCTGGCGCCCACGTGGGACCCCAAGCAGGCCCCCGTGCCGTGGGGGGTCTTCGACGGTGGCGGTCGACTGCTCGACGCCGAGGCGTTCGCGACCGCGAGCAACGACACCGGCATGCTCGCCCGCTTCAAGAAGGAGCAGGGCGACAAGACCGCCACCAACGTCGTCGCGACGGTGGTCGCGGTGGTGGCGGCGAGCGCGGGGTCGACCTTCGGCGGCGCGCCGGAGTTCGCGTCGGGGACCAAGGGGTCGCCCGACCAGGCGCCGGCGTGGAGCTGGATCGTGGGTCGGCGGAACGTGTCGGACTACTACACCGCGGCGGTGGCGGACGAGCTGATCGTGCGCCACAACGCGAGTCTGCGCCGCCAGCACGGGTTGAGCGCCGAGGAGGCTGCTGCCGCCGATTCGATCGCGGTCGGCCCGAAGGCGGCGGGCGCGCCGTAGGGGGCCGCGCAGAGCGGCGGCCGATTCGCAGCGTTTGCCCGTGGCGCGGGGGTTGAGCGGCACCCCCTCGCCCTACCCCTTCGGCGGCGAGATGCTCCGCGCGATCTCCTCCAGCGTGGTGTCACCCGCCAACGCGCGCGACACGCCGGCGTCCCACATCCAGCGCATGCCCTCCTCGGCGAGCGTCTTGAGGATGGCGCTCTCGTCGCCCCCCCGACGCAAGACCTCGCGCAGCGCGGGGCTGGGCGCGACCAGCTCGTAGATGGCGACGCGCCCCTTGTACCCCTGGTTCATGCACCGCGGACACCCGACGGGCTCCTTGAAGACCGCGGCGCGGAGCTGCTCGGGCTGGATGCGGAAGCGGTCGACGAGCGCCGCGTCGATGCCGGTCGGGCGCGCACACGTGCACAACCGCCGGACGAGGCGCTGGGCGACCACCAACTGCACCGAGCTCGCGACGAGGTAGCTCGGGATGCCCATGTCCCCGAGCCGCGCGAACGTCTCGGCGGTTCCGTTGGTGTGGAGCGTCGAGAGCACCAGGTGTCCGGTGAGCGCCGCCTTGACCGCGATGGCGGACACCTCGGGGTCGCGCATCTCGCCGATGAAGACGATGTCGGGGTCCTGCCGCAAGATCGACCGCAGCGCGCTCGCGAAGGTGACGCCGCCCTTCTCCTGCACCTGCACGTGGTTGATGCCATGGAGCGTCTGTTCGACGGGGTCCTCGATGGTGACGATGTTCACGTCGGGGTCGTTGATGTGGTTGAGGACGGCGTGCAGGGTGGTGGTCTTGCCGCTCCCGGTGGGCCCGGTGACCAGCAGGAGCCCCTGCGGCATCGCCGCCACCGACTTGATGATCTCGAGCTGGTCCTTGGTGAAGCCGAGCCGGCTCAGGTCGGCCAGGTGCGCCTCCTTCCGCAAGAGCCGAATGACACACTTCTCGCCGTGTACCACCGGCAACGTCGAGACGCGGAAGTGGAGCTCCTCGGTGGCCGACGGCAGCTCGATGTGCCCGTCCTGCGGCTTGCGACGCTCGGAGATGTCCATCTCGGCGAGCACCTTGATGCGCGAGATGAGCGGCTGCGCCAGGTGTGTCCCCGGCGTCAGGATCGTCCGCAGGCTGCCGTCGATGCGGAGCCGGATGCGCAAGAAGTCTTCGAACGGCTCCAGGTGGATGTCGCTCGCCCCGAGCTTCACCGCGTACCGCAACAACCACTCCACGAAGCGCACCACCGCCGTGCCGTCCTTCACCGGCACCCCCTTCTCGAGGATCACCGGCGCCGCCTCACCGAGCGCGGCCTGGATCTCGTGCACCACGTCGGGGCTCGTGAAGTGCGAGTCCAGGAACCGCTGGAAGCTCCCCTCGGTCACCAGGCGCGGCTCGATGTTGCGGAAGCCGGTGTGGCGGTACACCGCCTCGGCGGCCTTCTGGTCCTGCGAGTCGACCATCCCGAGCACCAGGGCCCGCCCCTGCACCGCGAGCGGCAGCACGTGGTGTTCGCGGAGCATCGCCTCCGGCAAGAGCGACAACACCTCGGCCGGCGGCGACAAGGTCTCCAGGTCGCACACCGCGAGGCCGAGCTGGGCCGCGAGCCCGCCGGTGAGCTGCTCGTCCGTGAGCTTCCCGAGCGCCACCAGCGCGGCGCCGAGCTTCCCGCCGTGCACCTTCTGCCAGTCCAGCGCCTGGGCGAGGTCGTCGGCGTTGATGAGCCCGGCTGCGACGAGCAGTTCGCCGATGCGGCGTCGGGCGGGGGCGGGGGCGGGGACCGGGGGCGCGGAGGGGCTGAGGTTCACGTCAGGCTCGGGATCGCCCCCCTTTCGGTCACGCCGGCCGCCCCTTTACACCGGTGTGGGCGGCGTGCGGCGCGTTGTCGCAGCTCACGACGGCGAACGCTACTGCAAGCAGTCGTATTCGGACAGCTCGATCGCCACCGTCTCGGTGATCACGTGGCACTCGTCCGCGGTCACGGTCACGACCGCGAACTCGGTGGCGTGGTTGTCGGCCCCGGCCACGATCTCGATGTCGCCTTCGCGCTCGTACGCACAGTGGAACACGTTCTCTTCGCCGGCCGGGTCGCACAGGACCGGCTCCATGTCGGCGGCGGGGTCGCCCCAACCGGCCCAGGCGTTGGTCAGCGGGCCACCGCCGTCGGAGCTCAGGCGCACCTCGACCGAAGGCACCTCCTCGGTGGTGCAGTCCGGCACCGTCGGCTCGAGCGCAACCTCGAGCGCTTCGCCGATCACGTGGCACTCGTCAGCTTCGACATCGACTTCCTGCGTGGCCGGCTCGTGCCCCTCGGCGGTCACGGTCACCACGAAGTGCCCGGCCGTTTCGCCGCCGCACACCAGGACGTCGCCGCTCACCCACGGCTCGCAGGCCTGCTCGGCCCCCCCGTCGACGGTGTAGGTGCCGGCGACCCCGCTGAGCGCTTCCCCCGACGTCGAGGTGACGGTGGCGGTCACCGAGTAGGCGTACAGGTCGGTGCAGCCGATCGGCTCGGTGGTGCAGGCGGCGAGGGCGAGGACGAAGAACATGGGAGCTCCGGATGGTGCAACCTGAGAAGCAAGAGCCGTGCCGGAGCGCCCCAGGGCGGCGGTCCGCGACCGGCCGCTCGCCGGGCCGAGGCCGGCGACCGCCGCGCAGCGGGG
>SXOM01000209.1 GCA_005776735.1 Pseudomonadota bacterium | reverse complement strand
TTCTCCAGGGTCGCTTCGATGCCGACTTCGGGCACGACCACCGACACCCGCGTGGGCCCGGAGGGCGGCAACGGCAGCTCCAACCGCCGGACGAACCGGTCGTCCTCCTGCCCCAGGAAGAAGTCCACGCGCAGGGTGTGCTCGCCGGCGGTCACGATGCCCACGGTGTAGTTGCCGCCTTCGGGCAAGAGCGCGGTGCTGTGCCCGTCGAGCTCCACGCGCGCGATCGACACCCCCGAGGTGATGACCGGGATGCGCAGGCCCTCCTCGGCCCGGAGCACGCGGACGGTCGTGCGGAGCGTACCGGTGAAGACGCCGCGTTCGAAGCTGCCCTCGACCGCCCGATCCACCTGCAACCACGGCACCGGCGCGGCCGGGCGCTGCGCCGACGACTGGCCCGCGTCCAGGAGCGAAGTCCAGTCGGTGAGCGGGAGCGTGACCGTGCCGTCGACCGCGAGGGCCAGGGAGGGGAGGAGGAGCATGTCGCCTCGGGGTGCCGGTGGGGAGACAGCTCCGTATCGCTGGGGTTCTCCCTGCTGTGTCACGCTGTGTCCGTCGGCGTGCAAGGACGGTGCAAGCCGCGACCGCAGGCAGACCGCCGCGGCCGGATAGACCGTGGGTCTGCCCCAGGGTCGTCGTGTCCGCACCCTTCCCGCTCCCGCAGGAGCTCTACACCCCGCGCCTGCGCTTGCGCCGCCCCACGCTCGACGACGTGCCGGTGGTCTACGGCTACGCGAGCGACCCGGTGGTCACGCGCTACCTGTCCTTCCGCACGCACCGGGACCCCTCCGAGGCGGTCGGGTTCGTCCAGCGCGCCGACGCGGCGTGGAACGCGGAGTCCGGGCATCGACCCTGGATGATCGAGGAGCGGTCCAGCGGCGAGGCCGTCGGCGCGATCGGGATGGACCTCGACGGGTGCCGCGCCAACGTCGGCTACGTCCTGCGCCGTGCGTCCTGGCGCCAGGGCCTCGTGCCCGAAGCGTTGGCCGCGGTGGCCGACCTCGCGTTCGCGTTCCCCGCCATCTGGCGCCTGCACGCGTGGCACGACGTGGAGAACCCGGCGTCGGGCCGCGTGATGGAGAAGGTCGGCATGGTCCGCGAGGCGTGCCTGCACCGGTACGCCGTGCTGCCGAACGTGGGCCCCGAGCCGCGCGACGTGTACATGTGGGCCCGGGTGCGCCGCGGGTGACCGCCGGGGTCGCGGCGGGCGGTTAGGTCGGGGCGATGTCCCTGGTCCGCGCCCCGTTCCTCCTCGGTGGACTCCTCCTCCTCGGCTGCACCGGCCTCTTCGGCGGCGACACGGCGGGCGCCGACGGCGACGCCGACGGCGACGGGTTCGCCGCGGCCGAGGACTGCGACGACAGCCGGGCCGACGTCAACCCCGGCGAGGCGGAGCGCTGCGACGACCAGGACGTGGACGAGGACTGCAACGGCCTCGCCGACGACGAGGACGACCCGGACGGGCGCGAGACGTGGGCGATCGACGAAGACGGCGACGGGTACGGGGGCGAGGGGGGCGACACCGAGCGCGCGTGCGACCCGCCGGAGGGCTACGGCCGAGACGCCACCGACTGCGACGACCACGACGACGAGGTGTACGCCGACGCGCCCGAGGTCTGCGACGGCAAGGACAACGACTGCGACGAACGGGCCGACGACGACGATCCCGAAGGTCCGTCCGGCGAGCCCATGGTGTACCCCGACGGCGACGGCGACGGCTTCGGAGACGAGGCCCGCGGCGAGTACACCTGCACTCCCGGCACCCAGATCCAGACCGGCGGGGACTGCGACGACGACGACCCGCTGGTCAACCCGGGCGTCGACGAGGTGTGCGACGACGGGGGCGTCGACGAAAACTGCAACGGCACCGCGAACAGCGACGACCCGACGGTCGACTCGGGCGACTTCGCGAGCTGGTACCGCGACGACGACGGCGATGGGTACGGCGATGCGGCCGAGGACAAGTCCGCCTGCGAGGCCCCCAGCGGCTACGTCGCCAACGCGGCGGACTGTGACGACGGCGATGTCGAGGTGAGCCCCGACGCCAACGAGGTCTGCAACGACGGGATGGACAACGACTGCGACGGCGACGCCGGCGCCTGTGCACCGTCGGGGACCGAGTGGGTCGCCACCTACGCCGACGCCACGATCCGCGGCACCCAGAAGAACGACAGCCTGGGCTACACCTACCTGGCCAATGCCGGCGACCTCGACGGCGACGGCGCCGACGAGCTCGCGATGACGCCGGCGCAGTCCGGCGACCTGGAGCTCTTCCAGCACCGCCCCACCGGCGCGGTGTCGGTCACCAACGCCGACCTCACGGTGAGCGTTCCCGACGGGGTCAGCGGGGTGGTCGGCGGCGCCGACCTCACCGGCGACGGGGACGATGACCTCGTGGTCGCGAGCAGCGCGGCGCAGTCGTACTACGGGCAGGTGTACATGTGGGACGGGCCGCTCGGATCGAGCGAGAGCACGAGCACGGCCACGTTCACCATGTCCGGCACCAGCACCAACACGCCGGCCGGCTCCGGGCTCGATCTCGGGGACGCCGACGGCGACGGAAAGGCCGACCTCTTCCTCCTGCACAGCTTCTATGGGTACCTCTACGAGGGGCCCCTCTCGTCGGGGTCGTACGGGCCGGGCGATGCCACCGCCGCGGTGTACGGCCTCTACAGCGCGCAGACCGTGCACATGGGCGACGTCGACGCCGACGGGTTCGACGACGCCCTCGCCGCGTCCCCCGGCTACGGCAGCAGCGGCCTCGTCCGGGTCGTGCACGGCCCGGTCTCGGGCAACGTCTCGTGGAGCAGCTCGCTCGGCGAGGAGATCGACGGCGCCTCCATCTCGCGCGCCGACTTCGGCACCGACGTGGCCGTCGGCGACCTCGACGCGGACGGGTACGACGATCTCGTCGCCTCCGAGCCCTACCTCGAGACGGTCTACATCGCCCCCGGGCCGCTCACGAGCGACACCATCGCGTTCATCTCGAGCACGCGGATCTCCAGCAACGCCACCGCCCTGTGCGTCGGCGACCTCGACGGCGACGGCAACCTCGACCTCGGCGTCGGGCTCGGCGGCGCGTTCAACGACGGGACCTTCGGCCTGTACTACGGCCCGTCCATCAGCGGCGGCGCCCTCACCGCGGCCGACCTGTACCTGAAGGGTCCCTCCGGACAGGAGACGGTCTTCGGGAACACGTGTGCGCTCGCCGACCTCGACGACAGCGGCCACGAGGAGCTCGCCATCGGCGCGCCGTGGGACGAGACCGCGGCCAGCTACGCGGGCGCCGTCTACATCATCGCGGGTGGCGGGCTCTGACGCGCCGCCACGCGGCTACCGGCCGCGGCGCTGCGCTTCGGCGCGCTCCATCACCCGCCGCGCCAGGTCTTCGCCCCAGCGCTGGCCCACGGCCATGGAGTCCTGGGTGACGCCCGCCTGCTCGCGGATGAACTTCTGCCCCACCGGCGACTCGTAGAACCGGATCAGCTCCTGGATGTCGGCCCGCGTGAAATGTTTGGCGTACACGGGGATCATCAGCTCGGTGAACTCCTGGGGGTCGACCTCGGCCAGGAACTCGTCCCAGAACGACGGGGGCACGTCGGGCGCGAGCCCCTTCATCGCTTCGAGCATCTGCCGCATCACCTGCATCGCCACGTCGGCGCTCCCGGTGATCTTCATCAGGTGCTCGATGTCGGCGCGCAAGCCGGGGTCGATGGCCCCCGCGGGGTCGGCGGCCGGCGCGGCCGGCGGCGGCGGCTCCGCGTGGGCGGGCGCGAGGGCGAGGACGGCGGCGAGGAGGAAGGACACGGGGGCTCCGGGTGTGAACCCCGCGTATCCTCGCCGCCGGCCCCCACGGCCTCGCGATACGCTCGCTCGCCCGTGAACCCCGTCTCGCCCCGACGCACCGCGCTCGTCCTCGGTGCCGGCCCCGCCGGTCTCACCGCGGCCGCCGAGCTGCTCGTGCGCACCGACTACCGGCCGGTGGTGGTCGAGCCGTTGTCCCGCGTCGGGGGTCTCGCGCGAACCGAGGTGCACGCCGGCAACCGCATCGACATCGGCGGGCACCGGTTCTTCACGCGTTCGGCGCGGGTCGAGGCGTGGTGGCTGGCCCGCCTCCCCGCCGAGGGCGCGGGCGGCCCCGACCCGACGCGCACCGATCGCGTGATGCTGCGGCGTTCGCGTGTCTCCCGCATCCTGTTCGCCGGTCGCTTGTTCCGGTACCCCATCCAGGCCGACGCCGAGACCGTCCGCCTGCTCGGTCCGGCGCGGGTCCGGCGCATCCTCGTGTCCTACCTGCGGGCACGCTTGCGGCCCCGGCCCGAGGTCAGCCTCGAGGACTTCTTCGTCAACCGGTTCGGGCGCGAGCTCTACGCCACCTTCTTCAAGGACTACACCGAGAAGGTGTGGGGCGTCGCCTGCGACCAGCTCCCGGCGGAGTGGGGGGCCCAGCGGGTCAAGGGGCTCTCCATCGGTCGGGCGATGCTCCACGCGGCGCGGGCTCGGCTCGGGACCGGCCCGCCCGTCGCCCGGGAGACGTCGCTCATCGAGTCCTTCCTGTACCCCAAGCTCGGCCCCGGGCAGCTCTGGGAGGCGGTGGCGGACGAGGTCGTGGCGGCCGGCGGCGAGGTGCGCCTCGGACAGCGCGCCGAGCGCCTGGTGCTCCGCGGCGGGAACGTCGTCGCGGTCTGGGTCCGCGACCTCGCGACGGGCGCGCTCGTGGAGCTGCCCGCCCCGGACCTCGTGATCAGCACCATGCCGCTCCAGGACCTCGTCGCCGCCTGCGAGGGCGACGTGCCGGCCGGCGCGCGCGAGGTCGCCGCCGGGCTCCGGTACCGGGACTTCTTGACCGTCGGCCTGCTCTTGCCGCGCGCGGCGCCGGCGGCCCGCCTCGAGCCGATCGGGGCGATGCCCGACAACTGGATCTACATCCAGGAGCCGGGCGTGAAGGCAGGTCGGATGCAGCTCTTCCACAACTGGAGCCCGTACCTGGTGGCCGACCCGGGCATGGCCTGGGTGGGCATGGAGTACTTCTGCACCGAAGGCGACGCGCTCTGGTCCCGGTCCGACGCCGAGCTGATCCGGTTCGCGGCCGACGAGCTCGCCCGGGTGGGGGTCGCCGACGCCGCGGCGGTCCGCGACGGCGTGGTCTTGCGCGTGCCCAAGGCATATCCGGCGTACCTGGGCGACTATCGCCGACTCCCGGAGCTCCGCGCTTTCCTCGACGGCGTCGGCAACCTGCGGGTGGTCGGCCGCAACGGAATGCACCGGTACAACAACCAGGATCACTCGATGCTCGCCGCGATGATCGCGGTCGATCTGCTCGCCGCCGGCTCGGATGACCGCGAGCCCATCTGGGCGGTCAACACCGAGGCCGAGTACCACGAGGCCAGCCGGGCGCGCTGATTCGGGGGCCCGCGCCGCGACCGTCCGGGCCTCGATCGAGGCCGGCGCGCGGTCCGCCGCGCCGATTCAGGGCCGCGCGGCGCCGCCCGGCCTCGGCCGCTCGTCGGGACGGTCGC
>SXOM01000208.1 GCA_005776735.1 Pseudomonadota bacterium | reverse complement strand
GACAGGGCCCAGCCGCGCACCGGCTCGAACCCGGCGTACACCTTGACCATGTCGGTGACCTCGCCCATCCACACCCGGTCGATGAAGTTGCCGAGCGCCCCGGAAAGGATGAAGCCCATCGCCAACGCCTGCACCCGGTCGGTGGACGGGAGCTGCCGGTAGCCGGTGATGATGACGTAGAGCGCAACAGCGGTGAAGGCGTAGAACACCCACAACCGGTACTCGAAGTCGTCGAGCATCGAGAGCGCCGCGCCCTTGTTGCGCGCGTGCGTGATGCTGAGGAAGTCCGGGATCACCGGGATTTCCTGCCGAATGGCGAGGTTGGCGCGGACCCACGCCTTGCTGGCCTGGTCGAGCGCCAGGAACACGAGGCTGGACGAGAGAAAGGCGACGGTCTTCGGCGACATCCGGATTCCTGGCTGCGACGTTAGCCCAGGGCCCCGCAGGCGTCGACCACGCGTGACCGGTCGGTGCAACTCGGCCGTCTGCCCGAGCCCCGACCGAGGGCCAGGCGTGTTACCGCGCGCGCCTTCGGGAGATCACAATGCAGCGCGAAGCCATGCCGGTCGACGTCCTCTTCGTCGGAGGGGGCCCCGCCTGCCTCGCCGGTGCGATCCGACTCTTGGACCTCATCAAGGCCCACAACGAAGCGGGCGCCCAGCCGGCGCTCCCCGAGCTCACGATCGCGCTGATGGACAAGGGCTCCGAGATCGGCGCCCACGCGATCTCCGGGGCGGTGCTCGACCCCAAGGCGCTCGACGAGCTGATCCCGGACTGGAAGCAGCAAGACCCGAACTTCGTCGAGCGGTACATCGAGAAGGAGACCTTCCTCACCCTCACCAAGAAGCACGCGGTCCCCGCGCCGCTGATGCCGCCGGGCATGGAAGATCACGGTCACCCCATCATCAGCATCGCCAAGCTCCAGAAGTGGCTGGCGGCCCAGGCCGAGGCGCGTGGGCTCATGCTCTTCGCGGGGTTCGCGGGCACCCAACTGTTGTACGAGAACGACGCGGTGGTCGGCGTGCGCACCGGCGACAAGGGCATCGGCCCCGACGGCCAGCCCAAGCCCACGTTCGAGCCCGGCATCGACATCCAGGCCAAGGTCACCGTGCTCGGCGAAGGGCCGCGCGGCACGCTCACCCGCCAGCTCATCCACCGGTACCAGCTCGACAAGGACAGCCAGCCGATGGTCTACGAGATCGGCGTGAAGGAGGTCCTCGAGATGCCGCCCGGCACCGTCAAGCAGGGCGAGGTCGTGCTCACCTTCGGCTATCCGCTGGACCTGCAGACCTTCGGCGGTGCCTTCATCTACTCGTTGGCGGGCGATCGGTACGCGGTGGGCATGATGGTGGGCCTCGACGCGAA
Organism: Pseudomonadota bacterium; assembly: GCA_005776735.1. Classification (GTDB taxonomy): domain Bacteria; phylum Myxococcota_A; class UBA796; order UBA796; family SXON01; genus SXON01. The sequence continues at coordinate 4,872 of SXOM01000208.1, read as the reverse complement.
GGACCCCGCGATGGACGCCCACTACCTCTTGCAGAAGCTCAAGGACCACCCCGCCATCCGCGAGAAGCTCGGCAAGGGCAAGGTGGTGAAGTACGGCGCCAAGGCGGTCACCGTCGGCGGGTGGCCGTCCATCCCCAAGCTCTACGCCCCCGGCGCGATGATCGTGGGCGACAGCGCGAGCTTCCTCAACCCTGGCCGCATCAAGGGCATCCACTTGTCGATGAAGTCGGGCATGCTCGCGGCCGAAGCGGCGTTCGAAGCGCTCAAGCGCGGTGAGCCCACCGAGGCGGTGCTCGCCGCCTACAAGAAGGGCGTCGACGACTCGTGGATCCGCACGGAGATGGAGCCGATGCGCAACTTCCACCCGTCGATGGAGAAGGGTGTGCTCGCGGGCATGGCGTCGGTGGGCCTGTCGCTGGTGTTCGGCCCGGGCGCGCAGAAGCCGTTCCACCACGACCACGAGCGCATGCACAAGAACGCGGCGGTGCGCGGCCAGCACCCGTACCCGAGCCGGGACGACGTCACCTACGACGGCACCTACATCGTCGACAAGCTCACCGACGTGTACCACTCGGGCACCAAGCACGAAGAGAAGCAGCCCGCCCACCTGCACGTGGTCGACAAGAACATCTGCGCCACCCAGTGTGCGCAGGAGTACGGCAACCCGTGCACCCGCTTCTGCCCGGCCCAGGTCTACAACATGCACCACGACGAGAAGACCGGCCGAAACGAGCTGCAGATCGACTTCTCCAACTGTGTGCACTGCAAGACCTGCGACATCCGCGATCCGTACCAGATCATCACCTGGGTCCCGCCGGAAGGCGGCCAGGGCCCCGAGTACGGCATCCTCTGAGGACAGCGGGGGTGCCGCTCAGCGCAGGCTCATCCCGCCGTCGGCGACCAGCACCTGCCCGGTGAGCCAGTAGCTGCGCGGATCGACCAGGAGGTCGACGATCTTCGCGAGGTCCTCGGGCTCGCCGGGGCGGCCGAGCGGCGTGAGCTTCTCGGCGATCGCGAGCATCTGCGCGCCCTGGTCGGGGAAGTAGCGCAACGCGTCGGTGCGGATGACGCCGCCGCAGACGGTGTTGACGCGCACCCGGGGCGCGAGCTCGACCGCGAGCTGCCGGGTGAGGGCCTCCATCCCCGCCTTGGCGGCGCCCATCGCCGCGTACCCGGGCACGTGGCGCTGGCTGCCCATCGAGGACAGGCCGATCACGCTGGCCCCTTCGGCGAACCTGCACAACTTCGTGAGCAGCCAGAACGGGCGCAACGACGACTCGAGCGTGAGGTCCCACTGGCTCGTGCGAATCTTGTCGTACGGCTTGAGCACGCCGATCGCGGCGTTGTGCACCAGGACGTGCACCTCGTCGAAGCTGGCGGCGAGGCGGGCGAGGTCGGCCTCGCTGCGCACGTCGCCCTGCACCAGGCGGGCCTCGGCGCCGCGCGCGCGGACCTCGGCCGCGACCGCATCGGCGGCGTCGGCGTTCTGGAGGTAGTTGAGCACCAGGGAGCGACCCGGCGCGGCGAGCTGGCGCGCGATGGCGGCGCCGATGCCCCGGCTCGCGCCGGTGATGAGCACGTTCACGCGCGCGGCTTATCCGATCGCGCCGGGGCGGCCGCCCGTGGTAGCCTGCGCGCCGCGGAGTGCGCCCATGACCTTCTTCACCCTGTGGTTGGCCACGCTCGCGGCCAGCGCCGAGGCTGCCACGCTGTCGACCACCAGCGCGGGCGGCAACGCGTCGAACGGCGCCATGTTCGACGTGTACGCCACCAACGCCCTCACGATCAGCTCGATCCGGTCGTACTCGTACTCCGCCACGAGCGGCTGCTCCTACCTCATCTACTACACCACCAGCACCCTCTCGAGTGTGCTGACCACCTCGTCGGCATGGACGCTGGTGGCGTCGGGGACGCACTCCGCGACCTCGGCCGGCGGCGCGTGGGACGCGAGCCTGAGCACGCCCATCACCGTGAGCGCCGGGAGCCGCATCGCGCTGTACATCACCTACACCTCGTGCAGCCTGCAGTACACGACGACTTCGTCGTTGGGCAGCGTGTACGCGTCGAACAGCGACATGTCGATCTACGAGGGGTACGGCCGCTCGTACAGCTCCACCTTCGGCGGCTCCAGCTTCTCCCCGCGCACCTGGAACGGCACGATCACCTACTCGACGTGCTCCACGTCGACCTACTACGCCGACGACGACAGCGACGGGTACGGCGACGCGTCGAGCACCACCAGCGCGTGCGCCCGCCCCTCGGGGTACGTCAACAACAGTCGCGACTGCGACGACACCGACTCCAGCGTGTACCCCGGCGCCACCGAGTACTGCGACGGTGAAGACGACGACTGCGATGGCACCACCGACGAGGCCACCGCGGTCGACGCCTCCACCTGGTACCGCGACTCCGACAGCGACGGGTACGGCCGCTCCTCGTCGACGAAGGTCGCGTGCGACCTGCCCTCCGGGTACGTGGCCAACTCGACCGACTGTGACGACACCGACTCCGGCGTGTACCCCGGGTCCACCGAGTACTGCGACGGCGAGGACGACGACTGCGACGGCACCACCGACGAAGCGTCGGCCGTGGACGCCGACACCTGGTACCTGGACGACGACAGCGACGGCTACGGCGATCCGAGCGTCACCAGCACCGCGTGTTCGGCCCCGAGCGGCTACGTCGCGGCAGGGACCGACTGCGACGACACCGACGCCAACGTGTCGCCCGGGGACACCGAGTCGTGCAACGGGGTGGATGACGACTGCGACGGCACCACCGACGAGAGCTCGGCCTCCGACGCCGGCACCTGGTACGTGGACGCCGACAGCGACGGCTACGGCGCTTCGGCTGGCAGCACCCGCTCGTGTACGGCGCCGGCGGGCTACACCGCCACCGCCGGAGACTGCGACGACGGCGACGGCGCCGAGTATCCGGGGGCATCCGAACGCTGCGACGGTGACGACGACGATTGCGACGGCACCACCGACGAGTCCAGCGCGGTCGACGCCGCCACGTGGTACCGGGACGCCGACACCGACGGCTACGGCGTGAGCGGCACGACCACCGTCTCCTGCACCGCGCCGTCCGGCTACGTCGCGCTCGCCACCGACTGCGACGACACCGATGTTGCCGAGTTCCCTGGCGCAGCCGAGTACTGCGACGGAGACGACGACAACTGCGACGGCGCCGTGGACGAGTCCACCGCGGTCGACGCGGCCGCGTGGTACCCCGACGACGACACCGACGGCTACGGCGACGCGACCCGCGGCATCGCCGACTGCGGGGCGCCGGCCGGCCATGTGGCCGACGCGTCGGACTGCGACGACGGCGACGCGGCCGAGTACCCCGGGGCGACCGAGTATTGTGACGGGGACGACGACGACTGCGACGGCAGCGCCGACGAGCCCGACGCGGTCGACGCGTCCACCTGGTACGCGGACGCGGACGCCGACGGCTACGGCGACGCCGCGTCGAGCACGCCGGCCTGCGACGAGCCCGCCGGCTACACCGCCGACGCCACCGACTGCGACGACGGCGACGTCGACACCTACCCGGCCGCCCCCGAGACCCCCTACGACGGCGTGGACCAGGACTGCTCCGGCGACGACCTGTGCGACGTCGACGAAGACGGCCAGGACGCCCTCGCGTGCGCCGGTGACGACTGCGACGACGAGGACCCCGGCGCGTACCTCGGCGCGGTGGAGACCTGGTACGACGGGGCCGACGAGGCCTGCGACGGCGGCGACGACTACGACGCCGACGCCGACGGCTACACCAGCGCCACCTACGGCGGCGACGACTGCGACGACGCGGTGGCCACCACCTACCCCGGGGCCCCCGACACGCCGTACGACGGGGAGGTCAGCGACTGCGACGCCGCCGACGAGTACGACGCCGACGGCGACGGCCACGACGCCGAGTCCGAAGGCGGCGACGACTGCGACGACGCCAACAGCGCCACCTACCCGGGCGCGGCCGAGGTCTGGTACGACGGCCTCGACGGGGACTGCTCCGGCGGGTCGGACTTCGACGCCGACGCCGACGGCTGGGAGAGCGCCGACCACGGCGGCGCCGACTGCGACGACACCGACAACGACGTCTGGCCCGGCGCCCCGGACGACCCGTACGACGGCGTGATCGAAGACTGCGACGCGTCCGACGAGTACGACGCCGACGGCGACGGGCACGACGCGGTGGCGTTCGGCGGCGCGGACTGCGACGACGAAGACGCCGACATCCACCCCGGCGCCGAGGAGGAGCCGGCCGACGGGGTCGACGCCGACTGCGACAGCGGCGAGCTGTGCTTCGCCGACGCCGACGACGACGGGCAGACCGCCGAAGATCCGCAGCTCGTCGCGTCGGCCGACCTCGACTGCGACGACACGGGCGAAGCGACCGCCGACGACTCCGCCACCGACTGCGACGACGCGGCGGCCACCTCCCACTTCGGCGCGCCCGAGGTGTGCGACGGGGTCGACAACTCCTGCAACTACGTCGTGGACGAAGGGTGCGACGACGAGCCGGCGGACACGGGCGAGAAGGTCGACGAAGCGCCGACGGGCTGCGGCTGCAGCACGCCCGGACCCGGCGCGGCCTCGGCCGCCGGGGTGCTCGCCGCGGCGCTCTGGGCCCGCCGCCGCCGCTCAGCGTAGTTCGAAGCCGCTCACCAGCTCGGCGCCGGCCGGCACGTCGCCTTCGCCGTACAGCGCGGCGGGCCCGCCCGCCTCGGCGCGCCAGCGCAGTTGCCCGGGCAGCTCGACCTTCACCTCGACCGCGCCGCGGCGAAGGGTCCAGCTCGTGTCGGCGCCCGAGAGCTGCCAGGCGTCGCCCAGCGTCCAGCGCAGCGAAACGGGGCCGCCCGCGCCGGGG
>SXOM01000207.1 GCA_005776735.1 Pseudomonadota bacterium | reverse complement strand
GGCCGGGGTGGGCGCGCCCGCCGGCGCCGGGGTGAGGAGCGGTCGCAACGCGGTGAGCACGGCCCCCGCCCGCCCCGGCGCGAGACCGCCGCGCGTGAGCGCCGCCACGAGGCCCGCCTCGTCGGTGACCACGCGCTCCCCCACGAGCAGGGCACCGGCCGCGACGAAACACACGTCGCCGGGGGACTCCAGGCACAGGACGTGGTCGCCGAGCACCGCGCGCCACGTGGCCTCGATCTTCTGGCGCCGGCTCGGGTCGGGCACGAGGAAGAACGGCACGTAGGACTTCTGCAGCTCCGCGACGATCTGGGCGAGCGTGAGGTCGTCGTCGAGGGCGTCGCCGAGCACCGTCTCGACCACGTGTTTGCTCAGGCGCTCGTAGGGCAGCTCGTCGCCGGTCATGAACAGGTAGCCGCGGTGCTGGCGCTTGACGACGCAGTCGAGCTCGGTGTGTTGGGCACAGAAGTACAGCGCGAGCTCGTAGGACTCGTGGCCGTTGCCGCCGCCGCCGCCTTCGATCCAGGTGGAGGTGAGCCACTGGTCCATCAGGGCGGCCGTGGACTCGAACTGGCCGACCTGGAGCGCCGCGCGATCGTGGATGGCATCGCCGACCGCCATGAAACACAGTTGGGGGTCGACCACGCCGGCGTCCATCAGCACTTGCATGAAGCGCGGCAGCTCCTGCGTCGCGAGCTGCCGGGGGATGGCGCCCATGGAGCCGGTGACGTCGAGGGCGAAGACGATGCCCAACGAGGCCGGGTGGTCGGCGCTGTCGCGACACTCGCGCACACGCACCCCCTTGGGGTTCATCAGCGCGTGGACGTCGCGCTGCTTGAACACGACCTCGACGGGCTGGTCGGCGCGCGCCTTGAGCAGATCGGCGTGGGCACTGGAGGAGTAGGCACCGCTACCCATGGGAGACCTCGGGGGTGGAGAGGGGCAGGAAAGCGGGGCGCCCGTAGGCCGCCCGGGCGACGGCGCCGAGCTCCTCGCGGAGCGCCCACGCGTCGTCGAGCTCGCCGCCCGCGGCCGCGCGCAGCACCCGCGCGTAGGGTGGCGGCACGTCGGGCGGGGTGGTGGCCGCGCCGGTGAGGAGCCACTGGACGGTGCGGGCGCTGGCGACCACGTCGCCCCGCGGGCCGATCGGCCCTTCGTCGGGGAACAGACCCGGGGGCGACAGCGGCACGGTGAGGCGGGCGCTGCCGATGCGGGCCGCGTTTCCGAAGCCGACCAGCCGCGCCCCGTGTTCGCCGTCCTGGACCAGGACGTGCTCGGGTGCGACGGCGCCGTGGGCGTAGCCGGCGCGGTGGAGGAACGTGAGCACCTCGAGCACCCGGCGCCACACCCACAGGCTCGCCTGGGCCAGGCGGGCCGGCGGTCGTGCGCGGACGGCGGCGAGCGACAGGCGGAACCCGGGCGTGGCCCGGTAGACGGCGGCGTGGTGACCGGACCACCCGCCCGCGGACACGGTGCCGCACACGATTGGCTCCGGGATGCGGCGGGTGTACGCGGGCGCCCCCGGCGCGTCGGACACCGCGAGCGCGGAGGTGGTGGCCCACTCGCGCGCCGCGACCGGCAGATCGCCCCCGAGGCGCAGGAGCTTGACCACCGCGCGCTCGGACGGGAACCGCGGCCGCGTGGCGCGGTACACGTCGGCCACCGTGCCCCGCCCGATGCGCTCGCCCAGGACCCAGCGTGTGCCCCCCACCTCGAGCGCGGGGCCGGGCGTTTCCCACTCGGCGAACGCCTCCTTGTAGCGGGCGCTCCGGACACGGCTCGGGTCGAGCCGCAGCACGGTGCCGCAGAAGCCGCAGGCGGCCTCCCGCGCAAAACGGCTGGGCGGGCGAACCGCCGCGCCGCAGCTCGGGCACCGGAGGGCGCTCGCATCCATGTGCGCCCGGTAACGCGGCGTCTTCGAGTCGGGGTCGATGCGCTACCCGTTCAGCAATCCAACGAAGTCCCCGCCGGGGACCGGCCGGCTGAACAGGTAGCCCTGGACCTCGTCGCAGCCGTGGCCGCGGAGGAAGTCGAGCTGTGCTTCGGTCTCGACGCCCTCGGCGACCACGCGGTGCCCGAGCGCGTGCCCGAGGTCGATGACCAGCCGGGCGATGGCCGCGTCGTCGGGGTCGGTCGTGATGTCGCGCACGAAGGACTGGTCGATCTTCACGACGTCGATGGGGAATCGCTTGAGGTAGCTCAGGCTCGAGTAGCCGGTGCCGAAGTCGTCCAGCGCGATGCCCACGCCGACCGCCTTGAGCGCGCCCAACACCCCGGCGGTCGCCTCCGGGCTGCGCATGACCGCGCTCTCGGTGACCTCGAGCTGAAGCGCGCCCGCCGGGACCCCGTGCGCCGCCATCGCGGCGGCCACGACGTCGGCGAGGTGATCACGCTGGAACTGCCGCGCCGAGATGTTCACGGCGACGTGCAGCCCCGAGAACCCCGCTTCGTGCCACGCGCGCACCGCCCGACACGCGTGGTCGATCACCCAGTCGCCGATCGGGATGATGAGGCCCGTCTCCTCGGCCAGCGGGATGAACTCCCCCGGCGTGACGAGCCCGCGGACCGGGTGGCGCCACCGCAGGAGCGCCTCGGCCCCGACGATGGCGCCGCCGGCCACGGCGACCTTGGGTTGGTACCACACCTCGAGCTCGCCCTCCGCGACCGCGCGGCGCAGCCCGCGCTCGAGCTCGACCCGCTCGAGCATCCGGGCGTTCATCTCCGGCGCATAGAACTGGAAGGCGTTGCGCCCCAGCTCCTTCGCCCGGTACATCGCGACGTCGGCGTTCTTGATGAGCTCGCTCCCCGTGTCCCCGTCGCGCGGGCAGATCGCGATGCCGAGGCTCGCGGTGGTGACGAGGTCCCGCCCCCCGACCCGGTGCGGCCGGGTGACCGCGTCGAGGAGCTTCCGCGCCAGTCCGACGAGATCGGGCTCCGTCCCGACGTCGGTGACCACGACCATGAACTCGTCGCCGCCGCGCCGGGCGACGGTGTCCCCGGCACGGACACTCGCGACCAGCGCGTGCGCGACCTCCCGGAGCAGCACATCGCCGACCTCGTGACCGAGGCTGTCGTTGATGAGCTTGAACCGGTCCAGGTCGAGGAGCATGGCCGCCACGGGCCGCCCCGAACGCCGCGCGTGGACCACCGACTGCTCCAGGCGATCGGCGAGCAGGTACCGGTTCGCCAGGCCGGTCAGTGCGTCGTGGGTGGCACGATACTCGAGCTCCGCTTCGACGTTCTTCCGTTGGGTGATGTCCTGCTCGACCACCATCCACACCTCCCCGCGGAGCGGGTGGGTGAACGCCGAGATCGTCGCCCGACACCAGAACACGGTCCCATCTTGTCGCGCGTTGCGGACCTCGCCCTCCCAGCTCCCCTTCTGGTACAGCACCGCCGCGATGTCGGCGGCGCCGCTGCGCCCGGGCCCCCCGGGCAGGCCATTGAGCGAAGAGAGCGGCCGGCCCTCCATGTCCCGGCGGGCGTAGCCGAACATCCGCTCGGCGCCCGGGTTGGCGTAGATGATGGTGGTGTCCTCGGCGCCGACCAGGAAGACCGCCTCGGACATCTGCTCCAACATGCGCGCCTGCCACCGGATGTCCTCCTCCGGGAGCGGCTGGGCGCCGAGGCGAAGGTGTCGATACCGCTCCGGGAGGACCGGCGGGAGCGCGCCGAACGCCTCGACCACCTCGAAGCTCCCGTCGGCCCGGCAGCGGGCGAGGCAGGTGTTCACCTCGGCGTGGTGGGTGCCTGGATCCATCCGAACCCGACCCTGGGGCCCGTCGACGACCACCTTGGCGAGCGCGTCGACCAGGGCCTCGGGGTGGATGGTGCCCGCCGCGTTCGCCGCGAGGGCGAACGCCCGTACACACTGCCACGCCCCTTCGCCGAAGTTGGTCAGCGTGCCGTTGCCCGCGGGGCACAGGCCGCTCACCCCCGGCCAGGTGGCCAGGCGGGCCAGCACCCGACGATTGCCCGGGTTGTCCAACGACATGAAGTAGGTGTTGCACGAGTAGAAGCCCTCGCGCACCGCGCCGGGAAGGCGAGCGGCCATCACCTCGTCGAAGTGGCCCATCACCACCGCCATGCGCGGCTTCATCCCGCGCTCGGTGAACCGGGTGAGCAGGTGCACCTGGTCCGAACCGGCGAAGTACGGCACGAAGACGTCGGGGTCCGCCGCGTGCACCTCGTCGAGCAGGCGGTCGATCGCTTCGTCGGTGGCCCCGATCGGCAGGTAGGTCTCGCCCACGACCTGCCCACCCCCGCGGAGCAGGACACGTTTTCCCGCGTCGATCGAGCCGCGGGGCCACTCGTACCGGCTGCCCGCAAAGAACATCCTCGGCCCGTACCGCCGCGACATGAACGGGATCATCCGGTCGATCTGTTGGTTGGGCAACGCCGCGAAGTGGAAGAAGTAGCGGCTGAGGATGCTCCCTTCGTAGAAGGAGAAGTTGAGGTAGGGCAGGCGGAGGGGCTCGGCCACCCGGTACGCGACCGCGATGCGCGAGTTGGACAGCAGGTTGCCCACCAGGGCCGCGCACCGGTGCTCCAGCGCCAGCCGCGTGGCCGCCGCGACGGCGCTCTCCGGCAGGCTCCCGTCGTCCTCGACCACCAGCTCGAGCGGACGGCCGAGCACCCCGCCGGCGGTGTTGACCTCCTCGCACGCGAGCTGCGCCGCCCGCACGATCTCCTCGCCGTAGAGGCCCACGAGCCCCGTGAGCGGCGGCATCACCCCGAGTCGTACCGGCTCTCCGGCGGGAGGCAGTGGACGCAAGGTGGGCACGTCGGCATTCATACCACACGGCGAACGCCCGAACGCCGGGGGATCGATTACAGCCGCGCGATGAAGCCCTGGATGTACGCCTCCGCCCTGGTGCTCTTCGGGTGTGTCGGGCCCTGCGCAGATCTCGCCGGTCCGCGCCCCCCCGACCTGGAGCGCATCGTCGCGGCCATGGAGGCGGTCGACCCCGCACAGATGCCGACGATCCTCGCCGCCGGCGCGGGCGAAGTCGGGCTCGGAGGCGCGGGCTGCCGGCCGCTGCTCGAGGCGGTCGCCAACGTCGACCCCGCCCAGCGCGCGGCGCTCATCGGCGCGGGGATCGGCGACTGCGACGTTGGGTGCCCCGTCCAACGGGGGACGCCCAGCCCCGCCACCACCGCCTCGGCGCTCGCGCAGGCGTGCGACGACGCCGGCGCGCCCGACACCGTCTTCGGCGGCGCCCTGGCCCCGCTCCGCGCCGGCATGGAGGTGCACGAGTACGCGCTGCACCGGCACCTCTACGAAGCACTCCACCGCGCGCTCTCCGGCCCGTTCGGCGACGATGCGCTGTGGGCGCGGGTCGAGCGCCTGCGCCCGCAGCTCGCCGAGGCGCTCGACCGCGCCGCCCCCGACGCGGGGGACGCCGCGTTGGTCACGACCACGCCCACCAGCGACACGCCGGCGTTCGTCGGCCACGTCGACCAGGCCGCGCTCGCGGCGGTCTTCGCCGCGCGCAAGGAAGCGCTGCGGAGCTGCGTGACCACCCCGCGACCGCGGCCGCCCGAGAGCCCCACCGACCGGGCCATCCGCGAGCACGCCGGGTTGCTCGGCGCGCTCGAGGAGCACCAGATGGACCGCACCTTCGCCTCCGAAGCGGGGGTCTCGGTGCTCTTCCGGTTCACGTTCGGGCCCGACGGGAGCCGGTGGTGGGCCGCGGTCGAGGGCCTGGACCTCAGCCGCGCGCAGGAGACCTGCCTGCTCGACACGATGGCCGACGTGGCGGGCACCCCCACGCCCGACGGCGGGCCCGCCCTCGTCGCGTGGCCGCTCACCCTGGTGGAGCCGGCGGCGGCGGTGCCCGAGCCCCCGCCGGGGCTCCCCCCCGGCGAAGGCCCGCGCGTGGTCCCGGAGGCGGAGCGGGTCATCCGCCTCGGCGCGCTCGAACAGGACGCCGTCGTCGACGTCGTGGGGCGCGCGCTCCCCGACCTGCGGGCCTGCTACACCCGCGCGCTGCGCGAGGACCCCTCCTTGTCCGGGGAGGTCGAGGTCAAGTTCTACGTGGCCAAGGACGGCTCGGTGTCCAAGGCGGACACCAAGCG
>SXOM01000206.1 GCA_005776735.1 Pseudomonadota bacterium | reverse complement strand
GCTGCTCGTCGGGGGGGCGGTCGCGTGGGTTGCGGGCGGCCCGACCGAGGGCGCCCGGCCGCCGGTGCCCCCCGTCGCAGTGGCGCCTGCCCCGGTCGCGGTGGAGGCCCCGGTCGCGGTGGAGGCTCCGGTCGCGGTGGAGGCTCCGGTCGCGGTAGAGGCTCCGGTCGCGGTAGAGGCTCCGGTTGCGGTAGAGGCTCCGGTCGCGGCGGTGGCGTCGGCGCCGGCTGTACCGTCGGGTCGCCTCCCGGTGGGCTGCACCGGGTCGCCGGCGGGCGAGGTCGTCGGCTACTGGTACTTCGGAACCGAGAACCCGGGCGCCCAGGGCAGCACCGTCACCCTGTCGCGCGACGCGCGCGTGCGCGCCGACTACCCGCGTCGGGAAAACCACCACAACGCGACGGCTCCCGAGCGCTGTGTCCTCACGCGCGGCTCACGGTTCACGATGACGCTCGCCCCGATGGAGGTGTCGCGCGGCCACTGGTGGATCCCGGTCGAAGGCGGCCGGTAGGGCCGTCACCCGCTGGCGTGCACCCGACACAGGTCCGCGAGCCGCGGCATCGCAGCGGTGACGTGCTTGACCCCCTCCGGCCGCAGCTTCTCGTAGGCGCTGCGGGCGGGGCCTTCGCCGCGGCGGGCGCGCTCGTCGGTGATGGTGAGGAGCGCGTTGGCGATCTCGCTGCCGCGTCGCGTGAAGTAGCCGCGCGGATCCTCCTTCTTGGCCTGGCAATCCAGCCAGAACGGGTCCATCTGGCGGGCGAAGTCGTCCATGAGGTGGTTCAGCGCCATGGGGACGAAGCCGGGCCTCAGGCCCTGCACCACCTTGAAGGTGGCCTTGATCGCCAGTCCGCTCAGGCCGCCCTTGTCGGCGACCTCCTGCTCGATCACCCGCACACCGCCGTCCACCACCGCGCGGCGCTTGCCGGGGTCCTTCAGCACTTCCACCAGACTTCCCATGGAGACTCCTGTACTTAGAAGACGATCTCGCCGCCGCCGCCGCCACCGCCGCCGCCCGAGCCCGCGGGCATCTTGCAGGGCCGTGGCTTGGGGTTGCCCCCGCCGAGCTCGGAGAACCAGTCGTTGACGTAGAAACGTTGCTCGCAGGTCTTGTAGCCCCCGGCGCGCACCGCCTTCTGCACACACTCCCAGCTCTTCTCGAAGTCCCGGTCGTTCTGCGCGAAGATGATGTCGGAGGGGCCTTCGCGCTCGGGCTTGTCTTCGCCGATGTAGGTCTTGACCCAGAAGGGGATGGCGTCGCACAACGTCTGGGCCGCTTCGGGCGCCCGCGTCTTGCGGAGGGCGCCGAGCATCGCCGCGCGCACGAGCCCGTCGTCCTCCTGCTCGAGCATGTGCTCGCGCAGGCACGCCAGCGCGGCGGGGTCCTTGGTGCCCTGGAACGCCGCCGCGACGGACGCTCGTGCCGCCGGATCCGGGTCGGCCTCGAGCACCGGACACGCCACCTCGGCGAAGCGGGCCGTGCCCTTGAGCGCGGTGATCGCCGCCACGCGTACGGCGGCGTCGGGGTCCTTGGCGGCCGCGACCAGCGACTCGGTGGCGCCGTCGACCCCCACCAACGCCGTGGCCGCGGCGGCGCGCAAGGCGGGGTTGGTGTCGGAGAGCGCCGCGGTGACCAGCGCCAGGTCGTCCGGGTTCTTCGCCGGGCGCAGGACGGCCATCGCGGCTGCGCGCACGGCGGGGTCGGCGTCGCCCTTGGCCGCGGTCACGATGCGCGCCTGCACCGCCGGCACCTTGATGCGCGCGAGCTGGTTGACCAGGCCGGCGCGGTCGGTGAGCTCGGGTTTGTCGAGCAGGGTGGCGGCGCAGCCCACGTGGGCGTCGTCCTGACCCTTGGCCATGCTGCGGACCACCGGCAGGTCCCAGGCCCCGTCCCGGATCATGTGCTCGCACAGACAGGCGGGCGCCGGCTCCATCGTGGTGAGCGTGTCGGCCGCGAACCCGCGCGTGGACTCGTCCTTCATCGTGAGGCCGGCGCAGATGATGTAGAGGTCGCCGTGGATGTGCGCCTTCTCGATCATCGTCTTGTCGACGAAGGTGGGAGCGGGCGGATCACAGGCCAACAGGAGGGCGAGGAGCATGGCGGCCCCGAAGTAGCACGGTCACGCCGCGCCGTCCGCGGTCTAGTCCGCGACCTGGCGCACGCCGCGCAGCTCGGGAAGCTCCTCGAGCAACATCCGTTCGACGCCCATCGCGAGCGTCGCGGTGCTCGACGGGCAGGTGCCGCAGGCGCCGATGAGACGGACCAGCACCACGCCGTCCTCGATGCCGAGGAAGATGATGTCGCCCCCGTCCTGGGCGATCGCCGGCCGGATGAACTCGTCGAGCAGGTCGAGCACCTTCCGCGACAGCGCGTCGGTGGGGACGTCCGGCGCGATCCCCTCCTCGGGAACGGCCATGTCGCCAGAGTCCAGGAAGTCGCGGATGGCGTCCTTGATGCTCGGCACCAGCGCCGGCCACGGGCGGTCGGCGTCCTTGCTCACGGTCACGAACCGGGGCGCGACGAGCACCGTGGTGACCCCGGCGATGTCGAAGATGCGCCGCGGCAACGGCGCGTCGGCCGCGTGGGCGGCGGCCTTGAATTCGTAGGTTCCGACGGGGATCAGCGTCTCCTGGAGCTTGAACATCAGCGCGTCGGGATTCGGCGTCGGCACGGTGTCGATGGTGTGCGGCGAAGTCATGTGCGGCAGCTAATCACGGACCTGCGGATCGGTTAGCAGCCGCCCCCACAAGGAGATCACATGTCCATCGACTTCGGCCTCAGCGAAGAGCAGCTCGCCCTCCGCGAGCTCGCCCACGACTTCTCCAAGAACGAGATCCGTCCGGTCGCCGCGCACCACGACGAGACGGGCGAGTATCCCTGGGGCGTCCTCGCCAAGGCGCACGAGCTCGGCCTGCTCAACACCCACATCGCGCCGGAGAACGGCGGCCTGGGCCTCGGCGCGATGGACGGGATGGTCATCGCCGAAGAGCTCGCCTGGGGCTGCTCCGGCATCGGCACGGCGATGGAGGCCAACGGCCTGGCCGAGCAGCCGGTCATCCTCGGCGGGTCGGAGTCGCTCAAGGCCCGCTACCTCTCCCCGATGACCGAGTCCGGCCGCGAACGCCCGATCATGTGCGCCTACGCCGTCACCGAGCCCGGCGCCGGTTCCGACGTGCAGGGGCTCAAGACCACCGCCGTCAAGAAGGGCGACAAGTGGGTGATCAACGGCACCAAGATGTGGATCACCAACGCCGGCGTGGCCGACTGGTACTTCGTCGTGGCGGTCACCGACCCGGCCAAGCTCGCCCGCGGCGGCATGACGGCGTTCATCGTCGAGAAGGGCTGGGCCGGCGTGCACGTCGGCAAGAAGGAGTACAACATGGGCCAGCGCTGCAGCGACACGCGCGGGCTCACGTTCGAGGACGTCGAGGTCCCCGAAGAGAACATCGTCGGCCAGATCGGCGACGGCTGGAAGTTGGCGATGGCCGCGTTCGACTACACGCGTCCTGCCGTTTCGTGCGCCGCCATCGGGGTCGCCCGTGCCGCGCTCGAGCACGCCGCGCAGTACGCCACCGAGCGCAAGACCTTCGGCCAGCCCATCGCCAACCACCAGGCCATCCAGTTCATGCTGGCCGACATGGCGATGGAGATCGACGCCGGCCGGCTCTTGTGCTGGAAGGCGGCCTGGATGAAGGACGCCGGCCTGCGCAACACCAAGGAAGCGGCGATGGCCAAGGCCTTCTGCGCAGACGTGGTCATGAAGACCACCACCAACGCGGTCCAGGTCTACGGCGGCTACGGCTACTCCGAGGAGTACCCCGTCGAGAAGCTCATGCGCGACGCGAAGATCTTCCAGATCTACGAGGGAACCTCGCAGATCCAGCGCATGATCATCGCCCGCGAGATGCTCAGCCGCGGCAAGTAGGCAATTTGGGGTAGCGGGGCAGCGCCGGGCGAGGCCCGCGTTGCTCCCTCCCGGTCGCTCGACGATCGGCCGTCCGGTTAGCAGCCTGCCATGGCCAAGGTCTTCCTCACCGGTGCGACGGGGTTCGTGGGGGCCAATGTCGTCCGCCACCTGCTCGCGCGCGGCGATCGGGTGGTGTGCGCGGTGCGCAAGCCCAACCTGTGCGTCGAGGGCCTCGACGTCGAGCTGGTCACCCCCTCGCTCACCGACGAGGAGGCGCTGCTCCGCCCGATGGAGGGCTGCGACGGGGTGCTCCACGTCGCCGGCATCTTCGACCCCGGGCCGGGCGGCGCCGCGGCGATGTGGTCGCTGCACGTCGACGCCACGCGCGCCCTGCTCGCTGCGTCCCGGCGCCTCGGCATCGCACGGTTCGTCACCTGCTCCTCGTCGGTCACGGTCGGGTTCGGCACGAAGGCCGCGCCAGGCGACGAGGACACGCCCATCGACGCGGTGCGGGCGTACGGCGCCTCTGGCGGCCTGCACGACTACTACCTGAGCAAGCTCGAGTCCGAGCGGCTCACGATCGAGGCGGGCGGCGTGGTGGTCAACCCCGACTACGTCCTCGGTGCGTGGGACGTGAAGCCCACCTCGGGCCAGCTCCTCGTGAGCGTGGCCCGGCGCTGGGTCCCCTTCTACCCGCGCGGCGGCAAGTGTTTCGTCGACGCCGACGACTGCGCCGCCGGGCACCTCGCGGCGCTCGACCGGGGCCGCCCCGGGCAGCGCTACCTGCTCGGGAACTGGAACCTGTCCTACCGCGAGTTCATGGCGCTGTGTGCGCGCGCGGCGGGTACGCGGGCGCCCTCGTTGCCGTTGCCCGGCGCACTCCTGCGCGCGGCGGGCGCCGCGGGCCGGGTGCTCCAGACGGTCGACGCCCACCGCTTCGTCGGCCTCGATCGCCACGTGTTGCTCGCGATGATGCAGGAGCGCTACCGATCCGGGCGCCGCAGTTGGGACGAGCTCGGGGTGCCACGCACGCCGATGGAGTCCACGGTCGAAAAGTCGCTCCGCTGGTTCCGCGACCACGGCTACCTGTAGGCAGAAAGTGCGCGTACGGCGCCGCGGTGCGGGCCGGACACTGCGACGCTTCGGGACGGGCCTACCGCACCGCCCGTGGTTAGCCCCTTGGCGTGCAGAAGCAGATCACCATCCTTGGCCGCAGCTACACCCTCCGGGCCGACGACGGCGAGGAGCTCGAGGCGGCGGCGGCAGAGGTCGATCGGCGGATGAAGCAGCTCCTGGCGCGCTCGCCGGGGGTCGAACCGTACACGGTGGCGATGTTGACGGCGCTCAACCTCGCGAGCGAACTTCGCGGTGTGCGGCGCAGCGTGCGCGACCGGCTCGACGCGATGGAGCGCGAAGCGGCCGCGATCGAAACCGTTCTGGCCGCTGCGGTGGCCGAGGAGCCCGGATGAGCACCCCCCCCTCGATCGACGCGCTCGCCGACCGCGTGAACGGCACGATCGACGAGATCGGCCGTTGGGTCGACAGCAAGCCGGCCGCGCGCATGAACCGCCTCATCGGCCTGGGCCTGGCGGCCCCGTCGTGGACCGTGCTCGGCCTGTCCCGCTGGCTCACCCCGTCCGACAAGGGCTACGGCACGCACCTGCAGCTTGGCCTGGGCGAGTGCACGATGATGCACCTCACCGGGTACCCCTGCCCCATGTGCGGAATGACCACGACGTTCACGCTTTTCGCACACCTGCGCCCGCTCGACGCGTTCGTGAACCAGCCCTTCGGCATCGTCCTGTTCACCGCCACCCTCGTCGGCGCGGCGGTGGGGCTCGCCGACCTCTTGAGCGGGCGGGGGTACTGGCGGATGGCGCTTCGATGGGTCGATCAGCGCGAATCCAAGGTCGCAGGGCTCTTGTTGTTCGGGATGTTCTTCGGCTGGCTCTACAAGCTCGTCATGCTCCACCCCGAGCTGCGCCCCTGGTAGCGCCGCGGCGGGCCCCTGGTCCGCGTTTTGCTGTCCGCCGGGGGGATGTCGCTCCCCATCGCGTACCACGGCTATGAGTTCACTGCGCCCGGGCAACCCCTCGTCCGCGGGGTGCGCACGTTGGCCCACCTTCCCCCGGGCGAGGTGCTGGTCGAGGTCGCGGGCTGCGGCATCTGCCACACGGACCTGGGCTTCCTCGACCACGGCGTCCGCACGCGTCACTCGTTGCCGCTCATCCTCGGCCACGAGATCAGCGGCTTCGTCCGCGCCGCGGGCGCGGGTGCGGAGGGGGTGGTGGGTCGCGCGGTGGTGGTCCCCGCGGTGATTCCGTGCGGCGCGTGCGCCGACTGTCGCTCGGGCCACCCGATGATCTGCAAACGGCAGGTCTTCCCTGGGAACGACGTGGACGGCGGCTGGGCGTCGCACGTCGTGGTGCCGGCGGTGGGCCTGTGCGCCCTGCCGACGACCCCCGCGACCGCCGACGCGCCGCTCGCACCGGGCTCCGCGCTCACGTTGCGGCACCTTTCGGTGATCGCCGACGCGGTGTCCACCCCGTACCAGGCGATCAAGCGGGCGGGGGTCGGCCCGGGCTCGGTCGTCATCGTGGTCGGGCTCGGCGGGGTCGGTGGGTACGCCGCGCAGATCGCGCACGCGCTCGGCGCGTTGGTCGTCGGGCTCGACGTCAGCGCCCACAAGCTCGAGCACGCGGGCGAGCAGGGCGTCGGGCTCGCACTCGACCCGAGCAAGGACGACGCGCGTGCGCTCAAGAAGAAGATCGGCGCGTGGGTCGGCGAGCGCGGCGGCGCCGACACCCGCTGGGTGATCCTCGAGTGTTCGGGCACCCCGCCCGGGCAACGCACCGCGTGGGGGCTCCTCGTCCACGGCGCGACGCTGATGGTGGTCGGCTACACGATGGAGACCGCCGAGCTCCGGCTGGCCAACCTCATGGCGTTCGACGCGCGCGCCATCGGAAACTGGGGGTGTGCGCCCGAGCTGTACCCGGAGATCGTCGAGCTCGCCCTGGCCGGCAAGATCGACCTCGTCTCGTTCACCGAACTGCGTCCGCTGGAGCACGTCGAAGCCGCGTTGGACGACGTTCGCGCCCACCGCACGCACCGCCGCCTGGTCCTCGTCCCCTGATGTCCGGAGCCCTCCCCATGGTCGAGTGGAAGAACCACGATCTCGTCGATGTCGCCTTCTCGAGCATCCGCTACGAGCACCGCCCGGTGCGTCGGCCCGGGGGTGCGGTCGCGGAAGGCCTGCACACCACCTGGATCATCCTCGACAACGCCGCGCAGCTCAACAGCTACACGACCTCCGCCATCAAGGAGGTGATCCTCGCGTTCCGCAAGGCGGCCAACGAGCGGGCGTGCGTCGCGGTGGTCTTCACCGGCGTGGGCGACCGCGCGTTCTGCACCGGCGGAAACACCAAGGAATACGCCGAGTACTACGCTGGACAACCCGAAGAGTACCGCCAGTACATGCGGCTGTTCAACGACATGGTCTCCGCGATCCTCGAGTGCGACAAGCCGGTCATCAACCGGGTCAACGGCATGCGGATCGGTGGCGGCCAGGAGATCGGGATGGCCTGCGACTACTCGATCGCGCAGGACATGGCGCGGTTCGGGCAGGCGGGGCCGCGGCACGGCAGCGCGCCGGACGGTGGGGCCACCGACTTCCTGCCGCTCTACGTCGGCGTCGAGCACGCGATGTTGTCCTGCACCGCGTGCGAGCCGTGGAGCGCGCACAAGGCGTTTCGGCTCGGACTGTTGACCGACGTGGTCCCCGCGCTCCGGGTCGACGGCGCCTGGGTCCCCAACCCGCTGGTCTGGCACGACGGGGTCGACGCCTACGGGCGCCCGCGCGCCGGCGAGCCGAAGACGGGCCCCGACCTCGACGCCGCCAAGGCCCAGATGGCGGCGGGCGCGGTCGACCTGGCGCTTTTGGACGCCGCTGTGGACGACCTGTGCGCGAAGCTGCTCATGACCTTCCCCGGCTGCCTCACCAAGACCATCGAGTCGATCCGCAAGCACAAGCTCGCGTGGTGGGACAAGAACCGCGAGGCCAACCGTGCGTGGTTGGCCCTGAACATGATGAACGAGGCCAACGCTGGGTTCCGCGCCTTCAACTCGGGCACCGGCCGCGACCGCGAGGTCGACTTCCCGCTTCTCCGGCGGCGGCTCGCCGAGGGGGACCGCTGGGGCGAGGCGCTCATCCTCGACGTCGGGCCCGCGGGCCTCCGGGCGGGGCGTTGAGCACGCCGCTGCGTCAAGAGCGTGCGCACGGCGACGCCGTGGTCCGCCTGATCCTCGACCGGCCGAAGGCGAACGTGCTGGACATGGAGATGGTCCGTGCGCTCCGCGGGGCCATCGCCGGCCTCCGCGACGACGCGGGGCTCAAGCTCGTGGTCTTCGAGGGGTCCGGGCCGCACTTCAGCTTCGGCGCGTCCGTGCCCGAGCATCTCCCCGGGCGCGTGGAGTCGATGTTGCCCGACTTCCACCAGCTCTTCGTCGAGCTCGAGGCGCTCGGTGTCCCCACGGCGGCGGCGGTTCGCGGGCAGTGCCTCGGGGGGGCCGCCGAGCTGGTGCTGTGGGCGGGCCGGGTGGTCCTGCACCCCGGTGCGCGCATCGGGGTGCCCGAAGTCACCCTCGGCGTCTTTCCGCCGATCGCCGCGCTCGGGTTGCGCTGGCGGGTGAGCGGCGCCCGCGCGACCGAGATGGTCGTCACCGGCGACCCGCTGTCCGCCGAGGCGGCGCTGGCGACGGGCCTGGCCGACGCGATCGACGACGACCCCCGCGCCGCGGTCGATCGATGGTACTCGGCCCACCTCTCGGGGCTCAGCGCGGTTGCCGTGCGCTTCGCGTGGCGCGCCGCGCGGGCGCCGATGCGTCGGGCCCTGGCCGAAGACCTCCCGCAATTGGAGCGCCTGTACCTGCAGGAGCTCATGGCCTGCCACGACCCTGTCGAGGGTCTCACCGCGTTCGTCGAGAAGCGGACGCCGACCTGGAGTGACCGGTGACCCGGACGGAAATCGTCGCGCAGTGCCGCGCGCTCTACGAAGACCTCGACTTCGCCTCCGTTCGCGCATGGGTCGCGGCGGAGCCGGGGCGCAAGGCGATCGGCTACCTGCCGGTGTACGCACCACGCGAGATCATCCACGCGTGTGGGTGCCTGCCGGTCGGCGTGCACGGAGGGGGCGACCAGCTCGAGATCATCCGGGGCGACGCCTACTATCAGTCCTACATCTGCCACCTTCCGCGTTCGGTGGTGGAGTTGGGGCTCTCCGGCCGCCTCGACAGCCTGTCCGGCATGCTCTTTCCGAGCACCTGCGACGTCATCCGCAACCTGAGCGGCGTGTGGCAGGTGCTCAAGTCCGACCTGTACGTGCGCTACCTCGACCTCCCCCAGGGCGGCGACCGTGCGGCGATGGGCGCGTTCTGGACGGAGGAGCTGCGCATCCTCCACCGGGACCTCGCGCGCCTGGCCGGCGTCGAGGTCGACGCCGAGCGGCTCCGCGCGAGCATCGCGCTGTACAACGCGGTGCGGACGCTGGTGCGGGCGCTGTACGCGGCGCGGCGGGATCGGCCTGAGCGGGTCCCCTCCGAGGAGCTGTACCTGCTCTGTCGGGCCGGCGAAGTCCTGCCGCCGGAGGAGTTTCTCGTCGTGGGCCGCGCGTACCTGGCGGCGGTCGAGCAGGACGACGTCCAGGCGCGCGACAACAGCCGCGTGGTCATCGTCGGTGCGTTCTGCGAGCAGCCCCCGCTGGGCCTCATCAAGACCCTGGAGCGCGCGGGCTGCTACATCGTTGACGACGATTTCGTCCTCGGCAACCGCATCCTCACGCGCGACGTCCCGACCACCGGCGATCCGTGGGTCGAACTCGCGGGCGCGCTGGTGAACGACGCCATGAAGTCCTCCATCTTCTACGAGGACGATCCCACCGGCAAGCGCCGGCTGGTCAAAGAGCGCGCCGAGGCGGCGCGCGCCGACGGCGTCATCTTCGCGGCGCCGAGCTTCTGCGACCCCGCGCTCCTGGACCGCCCGATGCTCCGCGCGGGCGCCGACGCGGCGGGGGTGCCGTCCATCTCGTTCAAGTACGCCGAGAACACCGGGCAGTTCCAACAGTTCCGAGAGCAGGCCGGCACCTTCTCGGACGCCATCAAGCTGTGGGGAGGTCGGTAGTGTCCAAGGATCGTTCCATGCTCCTGCAGAAGGAGATGATCGGGGCCCACTTCGACCGCCTCGAGCGTGCACCGGAGACGGGCGAAAAGGTGGTGTACACCTTCGTTCCCGGCAACCTGACCGAGCTGATCCGCAGCTTCGGCGCGCTGCCCCTGTTGCCCGAGATCAACGCGTTGCAGTCGGGGATGCGGCAGAAGTCCCGAGGGTACATCGCCGAGGCCGAGAAGCTAGGCCACTCCGAGGACGTCTGCACCTACGTCAAGTGCGACATCGGCATGGCGAAGACCGGGAACATCGGGCCCACCGGGACCCGCCTCCCGAAGCCCGACCTGCTGCTGTTGTCGTACACCGGCTGCTACACCTTCATGAAGTGGTTCGAGCTCTTGAGGGAGGAGTACGACTGTCCGACGGTCTTCCTCCACGTCCCCTACCAGGGCGACGGTGAGATCACGCCCGAGCAGCGCGAGTACATGGTCCGCCAGCTCCGCGACACCGTCATCCCCGCGCTCGAGCAGGTCACCGGACGCCGCTACGATGAGGACCGCTTCAAGGAGGCGCTGCGCCGGAGCGGCCGCATGGAGGACGACCTCGTGCGCGTGCTCCAGAGCGCCAAGCGGCGGCCGTCACCGATCGACTCCTACTTCGGCGGCGTCTACTACATCGGGCCGATCTTCTCGTCGTTCCGGGGCACGCCGGAGGGCGAGGAGTACTACCGCACGCTCCGCGAGGAGGTCGACGAGCGCGCCGCGCTGGGCTGGGGGCCGGAGACACCGTCGGGTCGGCTCGATCGCCAGAAGTACCGCCTGGTCGTGGAAGGACCGCCGAACTGGACGAGCTTCAACGACTTCTGGAAGATGTTCTCGGACGAGGGCGCGTGCGTGGTCGCGAGCACCTACACCAAGGTGGGCGGCACCTACGACCTGGGGTTCCGGCACGATGCGGGCGACCCGCTCGGCACCTCCGCGGACTACTGCGGCGGCTGCTACACCAACCGCAACCTGCCCGGACGCATCGACATGCTCGTCGACTATGTCCGCGAGTACGCCGCGGATGGGTTCCTCATCAACTCCGTGAAGTCGTGCAACTCGTTCTCGGCCGGCCAGCTCCTCATCCTGCGCGAGGTCGAGAAGCGCACGGGGATCCCGGGGGGGTTCATCGAATCCGACCTGGTGGACCCGCGGTATTTCTCGGCGGCGAACATCAAGAACCGGCTCGAGTCGTACCTGCAGATGATCGACGCCCGCAAGGCCGGGGCCGCCGGGGAGGTCCACGCCAAATGAACTGTTTCCTCGGGATCGATCTCGGTTCGACCACCACCAAGGCGGTGCTCCTCGCCGAGGATGGGAGCATCCTCGGGCGCGGCATCACCAACTCGCGCAGCAACTACGACCTGGCCGCGAAGGTGGCGCGAACGGAGGCGTACGTCACCGCGCGGTTCGGGCTCCTGCGCGCAGAGGTCGTGCGTGCGGCGGGGGAGCCGGTGCTGACCCACCTGCTCCTCGCGTTCCGCACCGAACAGACCCTGCGGCAGCTCGAGCGGCTCGGTGTGCATCTGCTCGAGGACCTCGAGCGGGCCATCCCGGCCGATCGGCGGGCCGCGGTGCGCGAAGCCGTGGAGCACATCCTCGCGCGATTGGCCGCCGAAGAGGAGGCGTGGTTCGCGGACCCTGCGCGCGAGGCGCGCTCC
Source organism: Pseudomonadota bacterium (assembly GCA_005776735.1). Classification (GTDB taxonomy): domain Bacteria; phylum Myxococcota_A; class UBA796; order UBA796; family SXON01; genus SXON01. The sequence goes on along the minus strand of SXOM01000206.1, from coordinate 2,532 downwards.
GACTTCTTCCGTGACGTCGCGGCGTCGGGCTACATGCGCATCGCGGAGCAGGTCTCCGAAGCGGGCGGCCCGTCCTTCGACACGTTGGTGGGGCTGTTCGACAAGTGCATCCTGAAGGTCGAGAACGAGCCGATGGAGCTCGGCTTCCAGGAGCACATCCCCGCGGCGCTGCGTCGGATCGGCTCGCCCGAAGCGGTCGCCCTCGGGGTCGAACGTGCGACCAACGCGGCGTTGGAAGAGCGGAACGGGGTCGGTACCGGCTACGGCCGCGCCCGCCTGCCGTTCCCGAAGGAGCAGATCCGGAGCGAGATCTTGTGCCACGGCCTCGGCGCGCACGCGATGTTCCCGGGCACGCGCACGGTCCTGGACATCGGGGGGCAGGACACCAAGGCGATCCAGGTCGACGGAAGTGGCATCGTCGTCAGCTTCCAGATGAACGACCGCTGTGCTGCCGGTTGTGGCCGCTACCTCGGCTACATCGCCGACGAGATGAACATCGGGCTGCACGAGCTCGGTCCGCTCGCACAGTCGAGCAACCGGCCGGCGCGGATCAACTCGACGTGCACGGTCTTCGCCGGCGCCGAGCTGCGCGAGCGGCTGGGCCTGGGCGAGAAGCGTGAGGACATCCTCGCCGGCTTGCATCGGGCGGTCATCCTCCGCGCGATGAGCTTGCTCGCCCGCTCGGGCGGGGTCCAGGACGAGTTCACCTTCACGGGCGGGGTCGCCAAGAACCAGGCGGCCGTCAAGGCGCTCGTGCGCCTCATCGACGAAAACTACGGGCAGCGGAAGCTGAACATTTCGCCCGAGTCGATCTACACGGGGGCCCTCGGGGCCGCCATCTTCGCGCTCCGGGACGTACGCCCGGACGTGCACTGAGGGGGAAGGCATGGCGCTCACGGCGGGCATCGATGTGGGGAGCGGCGCCATCAAGGCGGTGGTGCTCTCGGTCGACGGGGACGACATCCGCGTGCTCGCGCACGAGGTCGGGCGCATCCGTCGGCGTGACGTGGCGGCCGTCGTGGACGACGTCTTCGGTCGGGCAGTACGGGCTTCGGGGGTCGATCAGCTCGACTACGTCGCCACCACCGGCGAGGGCGAGGACGTGCCCTACGCGACCGGTCACTTCTACGGGATGACCACGCACGCCCGCGGAGCGCTCTTCCTCGAGCCGCGGGCGCGTACGGTCCTCGACGTCGGGGCGCTCCACACCCGGGCCGTGGTCATGGACGAGCGTGGGAAGGTCAACGACTACAAGATGACCAGCCAGTGTGCGTCCGGCTCGGGGCAATTCCTGGAGAACATCGCCCGCTACCTGGGTATCACTCTGTCCGAGGTCGGAGCGCTCTCGCTCACCGCCGCTCGGCCGGAGACCGTGAGCTCGATCTGTGCGGTGCTCGCCGAGACCGACGTCATCAACATGGTCTCGCGCGGAATCCCGGCGCCCGACATCCTCCGCGGAATCCACGACTCGATGGCCGGCCGCTACGCCCAGCTCCTGCGCCGGCTCAACGCCGGCGGGGTGGTCTTCGTGTCTGGCGGCCTGGCCGCTGACGTGGGCCTCGGAAAGGCCCTTCAGGACGCGCTGGACAAGGAGTCCGCGAAGAAGGGTGCGGTCGCGCTCCACACGCATGCGCTGGCCATTCATGCCGGCGCGATCGGGGCCTCGATCTGGGGCGCCCGCCGTCACGAAACCCGCAACCTGGGGAGGCCCTGGTGGACATCGACTCAACCGATCCCGACGCACTGATCCCTGTCCGAACGCTGACCGCCGACGATCTGGGTCGCATCGTCCGCATCGACGAGCGCATCACCGGCCGCGCGCGCGGAGAGTGGTACCGGCAGCGGCTGCACCGAGCGCTGAATGAAAGCGCGTTGAACCTGTCATTGGGCGCCGACCTGGACGGCCACCTCGTCGGCGCGGTGCTGGGCACCCTCCAGTACGGCGAATTCGGCGCACCGGAGCCGGTGGCGGTGCTCGACACGATCATCGTGGATCCCCAGTTCGCCGCGCGCGGCGTGGGTCGCGCGCTCATCGAGCAGCTCGTCAAGAACCTCCGCGCCCTCCGCGTCGAGCGGGTGCGCACCGAGGTGGACTGGAGCGAGCGCCCGCTCATGGGGTTCCTCGCACGAGCCGGCTTCAAGCCGGTGCCCCGCCTGGTGCTCGAGCTGCCGCTGGGGGACGAGCAAGAATCGCCTTGACGGCGTCGGGGAGGGCGCATAATAGGCTGGGGCTTCGGCGACGCATCCCTCGCAACAAGCGCGGGCGGCGGAAAAAAGAGACGGTCAGCTTGACGGCGAAACCGACCTCCGATAGATGCCGAAGACCTCCGCGGACCAGTTCCGATGGAGAGTACGCGAACCCGATTCGCGACGGTCTTTGAAAAATTGGTAGCAGCTTCGAAAGTTCAAATAGAGTTTAGTCTGATTCTCGTTTAGCCACGAGGAGCGGACCAGGATACAAAACTGGAGACTTTCCCACCTGCGTGAACGCGAGCGGCACCGTGACCATGCCGTGAATGAGGCGCAGGATTC
>SXOM01000205.1 GCA_005776735.1 Pseudomonadota bacterium | reverse complement strand
TCGCGCGGCTGCGGCCGGCATCGCCACCGCTCTCGTGCACGGCCGGCACGATGGCGCGATCGGCCGGGCACTGGACGCAGCACAGGACGAGGGCACCTTCTTCCTGCCCCCCAGGGCCGGGTCGTCGCCGGCGGCGGTGTCGCCGTCGGCCTCGTCGTCGTCGAAGTCGCAGGAGCCGCCGTCCTCGACCCATCCCACCCCGCACACGCGGAACAACTGCTCGAGCTCGTGGTTGTAGTCGATGTAGCGGAGCTGCGTGTCCGCCCGGATCCCGCTCGGGTACAGCACGAGGTCCTGGGTGACCTGCTCGGGCGTGTAGCGCGTGTGGAGCCGCGTGAACGTGTAGGCGTAGCCGTAGTGCGGGTCGGGCACGAATCCCAACGACGTCAGATCGACCTCGGTGAGCTCGCCGTCCGGGGTACACGGGTCGCAACCTCCGTTCTCCCACGCGAACTCGGTGACCCAGTGCGCGTCTCCGGTCACGGGCAGGGCGGCGTCGATCTGCGCGTCGACCCACTCCCCCAGGCCCTGGTCCTCCGGGAGCATGCAGTTGGTTTCGAGGGTGGCGTCCGGGTAGTTCGCGATGGCGAGCTTGCCGTCGGCGGGGTCGTTGATCCCGAAGATCGTCAGGTCCTGCTCCCCCGCCGAGTTGAGCGTGCCCAGGCGGATTGGAAGCACGCCGGTCGTGTCGGCGTAGGAGATCTGCAACGGCGACAGCGTGTCGCCGTCGACCACGCCCGCGTCCGGCCGGACCTGGGCAGCCACGAAGTACGAGCCGGCGTCGATGTACTCGCCGAGGACGGTCACCGACTCCGACGGCACGTTGTACCCGTTGTTCTGCAACCAGCTCACCAACGAGGTGGACTCGCTGGAGGAGAGCACCACCACGTCGTACTCGCCGACGATGTACTCCCCCTCGACCACGGTGCCGCCGGTGTCGTAGTCGGCGTCGGAATCGGTGTCGCTGTCGGTGTCGCTGTCGCCTTCGCGCGGCGCAAAGTCGGCGCAGGTGTACGACACGAGGCGGGCTGCGCTGTAGCCGTCGATCTTGGAGAAGATCTCCGGGTCGACGACCTTGAGCGCAGCTTCGACGACGAGCTCGGGGACGGGGATGACCATCGCGAAGTCCGAGACCGATCCATGGACGTCGTTGGACATGGTCAACGTCGAAACCCCCCCTTGGCGGACGATCGCCACCTTGCTGCCCTCGTTGGTCGGCGCGTCGTCACCGACGGCGACGTAGGTGCCGCAGAAGGCGGCGGCGAACTGGACCCACAAGACGAGCAACCACATCGGGCACCACGGGAGGTCCTCAGCGTACCGCAGATCCGTTAGGCTCGCCGGACCGGGAGCGCGGTGACCCCTCCGATCGTCGACGTCGAGCTGGTGACCGAGGCGCCGGTGATGGCCGGGGGCCGTGTCACGGCGGAGGGTCCGGGGCGGTTGCGACTCTCGGTCGCCGCAGGGGCCCTCCCGGGCGTGTACCTGGACGGCATCAACGGCCTGGCGGTCGGCGAAGGCTGGTACACCACGACCGACGCCGAGCTCATCTCCGCCGCCCTGGAGGACTCGTTCGTGCTGCGCACCCACCTCGGGTGGCGACCGTTCGAGCGGCAGGGGTTCTTCTTCGCGGCGGGCTACGGCGTGGTCACGCTCGGCGGCGGCCTCACCGGCGAGGAGGTGCTGGAGGCCGTCCTCGACATGGACTTCGGGCTCGGGGGCGAGGTGGCGTGGGAAGCGGCGGCCACGCTCCACATGCTCGACACCGCCGTCGGTTGGGAGTTCGTGGTGGCGCGGCACCTCGTGGTGAAGGTGGAGCTCGGCAGCACGTTCACCCTGGCGGCCGACACGCGGGTGGAGCCCGAGGAGTGGCCCACCAACCCGCTCCTGGAGAGCTTCGCCGAGGGCGTGTCCGACGAGGCCGAGGACTGGCTCACCACGGAGCTCGAGACCTACGTCCACACGCCCACGGTCGGGCTCGGCGTGGGGTGGCGGTTCTGAGCGGCCGCCGCGGTGCCGTCCCGCCTCGGCCCGGCGAGGGGACGGGCCCGCGGCACCGCCCAAGCGGCGCTCCGCCTCCCCAACTTTCGGGAGCTCGCGGCCTACAGTCGGCCCGCTATGGACCGTAGGTGCCCGCGAGGCCGAACATGACCGAGCTTGCCCGCTGTTTGCACGAGTTGCCCGCGCTGCGCGGGGTCCCCGAACGCGAGGTCGCGGCGATCGCGTCGTTGTGGTCGATCCGCGAGGTGGCGCCCGGCGGCCTGGTCTGGGCGCAGGGCGATCCGGTCGACGGGCTCGCGGCGATCGTGGGCGGCGAGCTCGACGTGGAGCTCGACGACGTGGTGGTGGGGCGCGTGCGCCAGGGTGAGCTCCTCGGGGAGTCGTCCGCGTTCATCGCGACGCAGGTTCGGTCGGTCACGCTGCGGGCGAGGGGGCCGGCGACGTTGGCGGTCCTGCCCACCCGGGCCATCCGCGACCTGCGGGACCACAACCCGGGCACCTACACCCGGTTCCTGGAGCTCGGTCAGCACGCGCTGGTCCGGCGCCTGCACGTGACCAACCAGCGGCTCACGGTCGCGATCGCCGGCACCCGGGCCATCCCGACGCGGCCGCAACCTTCGCGGCTGGCCCGGTGGTGGGACGCGCTGGTGCACCCGGAGCCCCCGACCGATCCGCCCTCGCTCGGACCGCTGCTCCGGCGGCTTCCGTGCCTGGGCGGGTTGGACGGACCGGCCGTGGCGGCGTTCGCGCGCGCGTTCTCGCCGATGTACCTTCCAGAGCGGCACGTGCTCTTCCTGCAGGGCGAAGCGTCCGACGGCGCGTGGCTCGTTGCCGACGCGGAGATGGAGATCCTCCGCAACGTCCGCGGGAGCCACGCCGAAGCGCTCGCCACCGCGGGTGCCGGCACGCTCGTGGGGGTCAACGCGCTGGTCGAGCAGGGTGCGCGCGGCGCGAGCGTGGTGGTCACGCGCCCGGGGTGGGCGTTCCTCCTGACGCGGGAGGCGGTGGCGCGGGCGCTCCACGGTCCGGTGCGGGTGCGGTGGGAGGAGTGTGTACTCGCGGCGCTCGCGGCACAATCGCGGAACGCGGACGTCCTCTTGCGTCAGAGCGCGGCGCCCGGCGTCGCCGCCGGTGAGGGCGCGGCGGGCGGCGAGGCCGAGTTGAGCGAGCTCCTGCGCGCGTCGGGGTGGATCGAGTCGTTGCCGCCGGAGCTGCGCGACGTCGAGTTGGCGAGCCCGCCGCTTCCGCCGCGGGTGCACCACCGCGCGGCGTCGTGAGGCGCGGCGATCACCCGAGGACGAAGTTCGCGCTCACGCTGATGCGCGCCCGCGCGCCCTGGTGCGGGTGCACGTGGTGGACCAGCCACCCCGGGAAGTAGACGAGCACCCCGTCGGCGGGGCGTACGTCCTGCCGACCGGGGAACAGGTCGAGCGGGTCGGCGCGGCCCACGGCGCCGCGCGGGTCGAGGAAGGTGAGGTGCCCGGCGGGTGGCTCGCCGTCGGGCTCGCCCGCGTCGACGTAGAACGCACACGCCCAGTGCGCTTCGCCGTGATGGTGCGGTTGGCTGTAGTGCCCGCGCTCCATCACCATGCCCCACCCGAAGCCCGCGATCTTCAGCGCCGGGTCGACCGTGCGCCCCCGGGCGGTGCACTCGGCCGCCAGCACACCCCGCAACCCGTCGACCAACAGCGCCGCGAGCGCCGGGAACGGCTCCTCGCGCCGCTCCAGCAGGTCGGGGGCGGAGTGCCAGCCCCCGACATTGGACTGACGCACACCCGACGTGCTCCGGGCCTCGGTCGCGAGCGTCTCGCGCAGCGCGGCGCGCAGCGCTTCGGTGCCGGCCGGCCGCGACAGGTACAGCGGCGACGGGAAGAGCAGCTCCCGGCGCGGGGAGCTCACCACGTGGTCGGGCCGAGCAGGAGGTAGGCGCCGCCGTACTCGCCGTCGCCCCGCGCCCCTCCGAGCACGTCGGGGCGGCCGTCGCCGTCGCGGTCGCCCGCGGCGAGCGCGGTGCCGAACCCGTCGGACCGGGCGTCGCCGGTGGTGACGGCGTCGGGGCTCGCCAGGTCGACGGCGCCGCTGGCGCCGCCGAGCACGAGGTACGCCGAGCCCTGGAACGAACCCTCGTTCCAGTCGCCGGGCGCGCCCACCAGGAGGTCGGCGAGGCCGTCCCCATCGACGTCGCCCGCGGCGCCGAGCGCCTGACCTGCAAAACCGTACCGGGTGGCCCCGGTGATGACGACCGCGGCGCTGGTCGACGCGAGGGCGCCGGTGGTCCCGCCGGCGACGATCACCACGCTCCCCTCGTACTCGGCGCCTTCGTCGGGCGCCCCGACCGCCACGTCGTCGAGCCCGTCGCCGTCGACGTCGCCGACGCCGGCGACCGCCTGCCCGAGCGCGCCGTCGGTGTCGGCGCTCGACAGGGACAAGGCGGACACGTCCTGCACCTCGGCGGCGGGGAGCGTGGTGGCGCCGAGGATCACGAACGCGGCGGCCTGGCCGGGCGCGCCGGCGACGATGTCCATCAGGCCGTCGCCGTCGTAGTCGCCGGCGCTCGCGACCGCGGTGCCGAGCTGCCCGCCTGCGCTCGCCTGGCCGCGGATCCACCCGGCGGCGGTGAGCGAGCCGGCCGGCGTGCCCGAGAACAGGTCGACCTGGCCGACGTAGCCTTCGTTCTGCTGGAGGGGGTTCCCGACCATGAAGTCGTTCCGCCCGTCGCCGTCGAGGTCGCCGGCGCCGCTCACCGCGGTGCCGGTGCCGCCGCCGTTGACGAACGAAGCCGCCGCCGTCGAGGGGTCGAGCGCGCCGGAGAGCCCGCCGAGGAACACGTACGCACCCGCACCCTCCTGGTAGGTGTTGGGCGCGCCGACGAGCACGTCGTCGAGGCCGTCGCCGTCGAGATCGGCGGCGACCGCCACCGCCTGGCCGAGCGACTGGTAGGGCGTGGTGCCGCTGATGGTGGCGGCCGCGACGCTCGACAACGTGCCGGTCGTGCCGGCCGAGCCGAGCACCACGTAGGCACGGCCGGCGTACTGCCGCTCGTCGCCGCCGTCGGCGTACGGCGCGCCGACGAGGGCGTCGGCGAGGCCGTCGCCATCGAGGTCGCCGAGCGCGACCGCGGCGCCGGCGGAGCCCTCGAAGTGGTCCTCGGTCCAGTGCCCGTCGAGCGAGCCCGCCGCCGCCGGCCACTCGACCGGGCAGGCCGCGCGCGCATCGGCCTCGGTGGCGGCGCAGTCGTTGACGACCCCGTCGTCGCAGACCTCGGCCGCGCCCGGGTACACGCTGGCGTCGGCGTCGTCGCAGTCGCCGCCGGTGGAGCTCGTGTCGGGCGGCTGGTCGCAGGCCCACACCTCGCCGTCGCCGTAGCCGTCGCGATCGGCGTCGCCGTACCACGTGCCGCCGGTGCCTTCGTCGACCTGGCCGTCGCAGTTGTCGTCCGTCCCGTTGCACACCTCGGTGGCGGCGGGGTTCACGGCGGCGTCGGCGTCGTTGCAGTCCTCGGGCGGCGAGTGCCCGTCCAGGTCCTCGTCGACCGCGGCGGTGTCGCCGGTGTCGGTGTCGCCGGTGTCGCCGGTGTCGCCGGTGTCGGTGTCGCCGGTGTCGGTGTCGCCCGAGTCGGCGGTGTCCTTGTCGGCGGTGTCGCCGGTGTCGGAGGTCGCGCAGGCGGCCAACGCCAGGGGCAGGAGCGAGAGGGTCCAGGGTCGCATGGGCCCCGCTTAACCGGGCTACGTGCTCCCCATGGCCGCTACCGCACCGACCCGCCGCCTGCCCGCGGCCGCGTGGTGGCTCGGCGCCGTCTCCTTCGTCAACGACGCCGCATCGGAGATGGTCTTGCCGCTGTTGCCGGCACTGTTGACGGGCACGCTCGGGGCGTCGGCCGCGACCTTGGGCGGCATCGAAGGCACCGCCACCGCGGTCGGGAGCGTGCTGAAGTTGTGGGGGGGCCGTGTCGCCGATCGTACCGGCAGGCACGGCGCCTTCGTGATCGGCGGCTACGCGCTGAGCAACCTGCTGCGGCCCCTCCTGGCGCTCGCGTCGTCGCCGGCGGCGGTGCTCGCGCTCCGGGTGGGCGACCGCCTCGGGAAGGGGCTCCGCACCGCGCCCCGCGACGCGCTCTTGACCGAGGCGACGCCGCCCGCCGCCCGGCTCGCCGCGTTCGCGGTGCACCGGGCCCTCGACCACGCCGGCACCATCGCCGGGGCCGGCCTCGCGGTCCTCCTGATGACCACGCTCGGCGCGGGGCCCGCCGAAGTCGTCGCGTGGAGCGCGGTCCCCGGCGTGTGCGTCGTCGTGCTCGCGGTGCTGGCGGTACGCGCCACGCGGGTCGACGTGCCCGCCGCGCCGCGGGTGCCGCTCACGCTGGCCGTGACGGCGCCCCTGCGCCGCCTCCTCGTCGTGCTCACCGTGTCGCGCCTCGGGTTCGCCAGCGAGATGTTCCTGCTGCTGTTCGCGGGCCAACGCCTGCCGCTGTGGGCGGTGCCGATCCTGTGGGCGGCGCTGCACGTGGTGAAGTCCCTGGCGTCGTTCGGCTCGGCGCCGCTCGGACACCTGCTCGGCCCGCGTACGACGGTTTTGTGGGGGTGGGGGGCCCACGCCGCGGTGTTCGGGGGGTTCGCGCTGGCCTGCCACCGGTGGCCCGCCGCCGAGCCCGCGCCGGCCGCCGCCGCCGCGATCGCGGGCTTGTTCTGCGCCTGGGGCCTGTACTCCGGCCTGAGCGAAGGCGCGGAGAAGGCGCTCGTGGCCGAGCGCGCGGGCGAGGGGGCGCGCGGGACCGCCTTCGGCAGCTACCACCTCGTCACCGGCCTCGCGAGCCTGCCCGCGTCGTGGGGGTTTGGCCTGGTGTGGGAGGCGGCGTCGCCGACGGTGGCCTTCGCCGGTGGTGCCGCCCTGGCGGTCGTCGCCGGCGTCGGCCTCGTCGCCTGGGTGCCGACCGTCGAGCGGGCGTCGCCCCCGTAGCGCGACGGCCGCCGGCCTCGGCTCGACGTGCGGACGGTCGCGGGCCGTCGCCCCATGGGCTCGGTGAATTAGCTTTCGGCCGCGCCGCGCTGCGGTGTCCAAGGACCCGGGAGCTCCCATGATGCTGATTCTGATGATGGCGTGTGCGACGACGGTCGATTCGGGCGACGACGTGGCGGGCGACGTGCCCACCTGGGAGGTCGAGGTCTCCCCGATCGTGGGGCGCGCGTGCGTGGGGTGTCACCACCCGGGCGGGGTCGGGCAGGGCGACTTCACGACGTTCGCGGGCGCTTCGGCGTACGCGGTGGCGATGAAGGCGGCGACCGACGCGGGGCGGATGCCCCCCGCCGCGATGGACGCGACGTGTCGTCCGTACGTGGGCCACGAGCGGCTCGCCATCTCCGACGACGAGGTGGCGGCCATCGCCGCCTGGGCCGACGGCGGCGCGCCCGAAGGAGCGGCGATCGCCGCGCTCGTGCCGCCGGAGCTCACCCTGGCCGGCGCCGACGTCGAGGCCACCTTGCCGATCGCGCACAGCGTCACGCCGGGCGACGACGGCAACGAGTACCACTGCCAGGTGCTCGTGAACCCGTTCACCGAAACCACCTACATCACCGGGTTCGACGTGATCGTGGACGAAGCGTCGGTGGTGCACCACACGCTGCTCGCGGTCGACGGCGGGGCCGACGCCGGCGCCGCCAGCGGCGACGCCGACCTGACCGACGGCTGGGACTGCCGCACGCCCATCGCCGAGAACGACTGGAACATCCTGCACGCCTGGGCGCCGGGCATGGAGCCGACCGCGTTCCCCGAGGGGGGCATGAAGGTGGAGCCGGGCGACCAGATCGTGCTTCAGATGCACTACTTCGCCGACGAGGCCGGCACGATCGACCAGTCCGGCTACCGGTTCCGCACCGCGGCGTCCGCCGACCCCGAGATCTTCATGGCCCCGCTCGGCCCCACGGGGTTCCGCGTGGCCGACGGCGAGGTCGAAGCGGTGCAGGAGGACTACGTGAACGACTACGGCGTCGACATCACCGTGCACGGCGTGTTCCCCCACATGCACCTGTACGGCGTGGGCTACCAGAGCGCGGTGGTCGACGGAGGCACCGAGACGTGCCTCGCCCGCGACGACGACTGGGACTTCGGCCACCAGATGACCTACCTCTACGAAGAGCCGGCGATCTGGGGGCAAGGGGCGACGCTCACCACGAGCTGCACCTACGACAACACCTCGGGTGACACCCTGACCTACGGCGAGGGCACCAACCAGGAGATGTGCTTCTTCCTGTTCTACTACTCGACGTAGGCGTTAGTTTGCCGGGGTGGCCTACCCCGACGCACCGTACACCTGGCCCTGCCCTCCCACCGATGGCCTGGGCCCGTGGAGGAACCGGCATCTTCGCCTGTTGGCGCGTCGGGTGCTCGACTGGCCCGACCCGCTCCCGTCGTGGGCCGCACAAGCCTGGCATGCCGTCCGGGAGCCGCTCGCGCGGGTCCTGAAGGAGTCGCCCGCCGTTTTTCTGGGGACCCTCGCGCTCCCCACCGTCGGCGCGGCCCTGGGCGGCGGCGACCTCGTCGGGGGCATGCCCCACCTGCTCCTGGAGTTGGCACGGCGCGGGGTGCTCCCCGAGCAGGGCATCTTCTGGAGCGCCCCCGTGCGTGCGCTGGTGAGCCCGGCGCTCGGCGCGCACCGCCGGTTCAGCCCCCCGCGGGTCGGCGTGCTCTTCCAGAACGGGCTGGTGACCGTGTCGCCCACCGAGGAGTGGGCCCTGTCCCCGGAGGTCGAACCGCGGGCGTGGCCCCTGGCCCACGGGGCGTGGCTCCTCGGGGCGGACACCAACCCCCTCGCGATGTTCGAGGCCCACCCCGAGAAGGAGGGCAACGGCTTGGACTTCGGCACCGCCACCCCCGCCGAGTGGGTGGCCGCGCTCGACGAAGCGCGCGCGCGCATCGCCCGCTTCGCCCCCGAGCTGGCGCACGAACACGCGCAGGTCCTCGGCGGCGTGGTGCCGGTGGGCACGCACGGGGAGCGCAGCTTCTCCGCCTCGTACAAGGAGGCCATCGGCCTGGTGTACGTGTCGTTGCACACGGCTTCGGTCACGATGACCGAAGCGCTCGTCCACGAGGTGCAGCACAGCAAGCTCAACCTGCTCGCGTGGAGCGACCGCCTGATCGAAAACAGTGGTGAGCTCTACAAGAGCCCGGTGCGGCCCGACCCGCGGCCCCTGTGGGGCGTGCTCCTGGCGGTGCACGCGTTCCTCCCGGTCGCGCGCCTGCACCGGGCGATGCTCGACGCCGGCGCGCCCGAAGCAGACCCGGCGCGCTACCGGGCCGTCTGCGAGAAGAACCACGAGGGGATGGAGGTGCTGCGTGCCGCCGCTCGGCCCACGGCTACGGGCTTGCCCCTGGTGCAGGGGCTGGATCGCCTCGAGGCCGCGTTGTGGGCCGAACGCGAGGCGTACGGCGGGTGACTTCGCACCCCCGCGCATTCTTCGCTCACGTTGACGAATCGGCGACAGTTGCGAGGGCCTCGATCCGATGCGGGTGAACACGGGCGAGGACCAGTTTTGAGAGATCGCCGCGACGGGTGGAGCGAGGCGCGCGCGGATAGCCCGAGGTTGGGAGATTCGATGCCTGGGCGGGTGACCGCGGTCTACATCCTGGTCGGCCTGTTGTGGATCGCGCTCTCCGACGCTTCGGCGGAGTTCCTCTTCGGCGCCGATCACCAGGCGCTCGGGGTGGTGCAGACCTGGAAGGGCACCGGCTACGTCTTGTTGACCGCGGCGTTGTTGTACGCCACCCTGCGGGGATGGGCCCAGCGCCACGCGCGTGCGGTCGCCGACCACGCCGCGGCGGCGCG
>SXOM01000204.1 GCA_005776735.1 Pseudomonadota bacterium | reverse complement strand
GTCCAGGCGCACGTGCCGGATCTGTGGCGCGAGCTTCGCGCGCTCGGCGAGGGCGAGCCGCACGCGTTCGTGTGCGGGCTGCAGCGCATGGTCGGCGCGGTGCGGGAGGGCCCGAGCAGCAGCACGTTGGACTTCTGGACCTCGACCTCGTCGCCCGGCTTGTTGCCCTTGTTGGCGTTGGCCTCGAGCCGCTTGTAGTGGTTGTACACCGCGACCGCGAGCTTCCGCTTGGCGGCGTCCTGACCGACGACGTACCCGTCGAGGAAGGTCTTGATGCGGCTCGGCGACGGGATCTTTCCCGCGGCGAAGTTGACGCCGGTGCTGCTCTTGTTCTCGCGGATGATGTCGAGGCAGAGGCGGATGCACTCGTTGCAGATGTACACGTTGGGCCCCGCGACGATCTTCTCGACGTCGCGCTGGGGCTTGTGGCAGAAGCTGCAGGAGAGGCCCGCGGGGCTGGAGTACTTCGGCATGGCCTCCTCGAACTTGCTTGGGCGCCTGGGATGACACCATAAGCGCGGCGCGATCCCGCCGTCAATGCGGATCGGCGCGACTCGCCCCACCTTGAGCGGAGCGGCTATGCTCCCGGCGGGAGTGGCGGCATGGCCGATTCGGGCGACTACTACGCGGTCCTCGGCATCACGCGCGAAGCGACCGACGCCGACATCAAGAAGGCCTTCCGCTCGCTCGCGCACGAGTACCACCCCGACCGCGTCGGGGAGGACGCCACGAAGATCGAGCGCTTCAAGCTCGTGCGCGAGGCCTACGAGACCCTGTCCGACCCCGCCAAGCGCGCGACCTACGACCGCCGGCGCGAACGCCGGGCCAACCAGAGCCCCTTCGTCGGGAGCCACTGGAAACACGCGGGCACGCCGAGCACCGCGGGCGTCGGGAACCGGGCGACCGCGGCGGCGGGCAACAACATCGACCTCGAGGACATCTTCAACGACTTCGGCGGCGTCGACCTGAACCTCGGTCGGCACAAGGGCGCCGCGCCCAAGCCGGCCCCGCCCCCCCGACGGGGTCCCGACGTGATGCGCGACTTCCGGGAGGCCGCCGAGCGCGGCACCTGGCCCGGCGCCGGCGAGGGTGGTGGCGCCGGCAACGGCGGCGAGGCCGGCGGGCCGCGCCCCTCCGGCTTCGGCTTCTCCGACGGCGGGTGGTCGTCGGGCACCGGCCGGCCGCCGCCTCGACCGGGCGAACGCCGGGTCGATCCGCAGGCCGGCGACGACGTCCACGTCGCCGTCCCACTGAGCGCCACGCTGCTCGGCATCGGCGGGCTGGTCACCGTCGAGTACGACCGGACCGTCCGCGCCGACGACGGCGTGTCCCTGCTCTCGGTACGCGAGCTGCACGAGCTGCGGGTGCCGCCCGATGTGCGCGACGGCGACGAGCTGCGCGTGGCCAAGCTCGGCCATGCCGGCGCCGGCGGCGGACCGTACGGCGACCTCGTGGCCAAGATCAACGTCGTCGGCGCGGCGCCGCGCATGAAGATGCCGCGCGCCGGCGAAGCGGCCGCCGACGACGAGGTCATCAAGGTCGACGTGCCGTTCACCGAAGCGCTGCTCGGGGGCCGCGTCGAGCTCGACACGCCGCAGGGTCGCGTGCGGGTGTCCATCCCCGCCGGCACCTCGTCCGGCACCCGCTTCCGCCTGCGGGGCAAAGGCCGCGCGTCGGCCACCGGCGAGCCGGGCGACCTGTACGCCGAGGTCCGCATCACGGTGCCCAAGACCCTCGACGACGAATCACGCAAGCTCATCGAGCGTTTTGCCCAGCTCAATCCGCAGGTCGGCTAGCCCGGGGGCGGCGGCCCGCGACCGGCCTGACCCGAGCCGGGTCCGCCGGCCGCCGCGTCGCGTCCGGTCGGTTACCGGGCGCGCCATGCCCGGCCGCCGTGCGATGTGCACCTCCACCCCCTCGGGGGCTCGCGCCTGATGGATCCGCGTCGGCCGGGGATGGGTCCGGGTCCGGGCGACCGCGTCGGGCGGTGGCGGCTCGTGTCGGCCCTGGGGAGCGGGGGCATGGCCACGGTGTGGCTCGCCGATCCGGTCGAGGGCGGGGGCGGGCGCGTCGCGGTCAAGGTGCTCCACCAGACGCGGGTCACCACCGAGGAGACGCGCCGCATGCGGCGGGAGTTCCTCACCCTGGAGCGCCTCGACCACCCGCGCATCGTCAAGGTCATGGAGTCCGGCCAACACGACGGCTTCCCCTGGTTGGCCTTGTCCTACGTGCCCGGGCGCGACCTCGGCAAGGTGCTCGAAGCGTGGGAGACCCAGCCCCCCGCCGAGCGGTACGCCACCGCCGAACGGTGGACGCGCGAGCTGTGCGACGCGCTCGCCTACGTCCACGACCGCGGCATCGTCCACCGTGATCTCAAGCCCGCCAACGTCATCATCGACGAGCGGGGCTCGGCGTGGCTCACCGACTTCGGCGTGGTCAAGGACGTGGAGTCGTTCCACACCAACCTCACGATGGCGGGCCGGCTCGTGGGCACCGTGGCGTTCATGGCGCCCGAGCAGATCACGGGCGACCCGGTCGACAGCCGGGCCGACCTCTACGGCCTCGGCGCCCTGATGTACGCGATGCTCACCGGCCGACGGCCGGTGGTGGCCGAGACCATCGCCGGCTACCTCGCGCGCCAACTGGCCGAGATGCCGAAGTCGCCGATGGAGCTCGACGCGCAGGTGCCGCCGCGCCTGGACCGCGTGTGCATGCGGCTGTTGCAGAAGGAGCCCACCCAGCGCTTCGCGACCGCGCGCGACGTGCTGGTGGCGCTCGACGCGCCCGACGAAGCGTCGGAGCACCCGGTCCAGGGCCGCGACGAGGTGCTCGCCCGCCTGGGCGCCCGCCTCGACACGCTCGCCGCGGGCGTCGGCGGGGCGGTGGCGCTCATCGGGCCCACGGGCAGCGGGCGCTCGCGCCTGTTGCGCGAGGTGGGCGTTCGCGCCGCCGCCCTCGGCCTGCGGGTGAGCCCCCCGGACGAAGCAGCCGACGCACAGGTGCTCCTCGTCGACGACGCCGACCAGTTGAGCCTCGCCGACCAGGGCCACCTCGCCGAGCGCATGGGCCGCGCGCTCACCGAGGAGCCCACGCTCCTGGTGCTCGCGGTGCCAGGGTCGCTCGCGTCCGCGCTCCAGGAGCTCACCGACAGCGTGCCCGTCGAGGAGATCGAGCTGCGCCCCCTCGACCGCGAGGCGGTGCGCTCGCTGTTGCGGGACCGAGGTGCGGGCGGGGGCCTCGGCGCGGCGCTCGCCCGGCGGCTGCACACCGAGCTCGGCGGCTGGCCCGGCGCGATCGTCGCGCAGATCGAGACGCTCCTGGCCGAAGGGTGGCTCGCACGCAACACCGACGCGAGCCTGCGCGCGGTCCGTTCGGTCGACCAGCTCCGGCTCGACCCGCTGCCCCTCCCCGCCGCCGAACGTGCGGCCGCGCTCGACGCCTACGCCCGGCTCGACCCTGCGGTGCAGCGCCTGCTCGACGCCGCCGCGATGCTCGAGATGCCGGCCAGCCTCTCGGTCCTCGCGTCCATCGCCGCGGTCCCCGACGGCGCCCGCGAGCTCGACACCGCCCAGCGCGCCGGGCTCCTGCGCGTCCGGACCGAAGGGATGCAGGAGCTGGTGGAGCTCGCGGCGCCGCGGGCCGGCCAGGCCCTCCGCGAGTCGTTGCCCGAAGCGCGCCGCAAGGAGCTGCACCGCGCCGCGGCCCACGCGCTGCGCGAGCGG
>SXOM01000203.1 GCA_005776735.1 Pseudomonadota bacterium | reverse complement strand
GGTCGAGGCCGAGTCGGACGGGGTGGACAAGCAACGCTCGCGTGGGGCGGGGATTGTACGCAGCACCGCCCCCGCCGGTCAACCGGCCGCCCCGCGCGCCCGGCCCGATCGAGGCCGGGGCCGGTCGCGGCGCGGGGCCCGGCGACTTGCGTCACCCCCTCCACCCCGGCCACAGCTCGCCGAACGCGAGCGCTGACACATCCACCGACACGACGACACCGTGGAGCGGACGGCGCAGCTCGGCGCAGTATGCTGCTTCCAGCCGGCGGCGGTGCGCGTCGACCATCGTGTTGCGATCGCCCGGGGTGGTGCCGCGGTCCTGCAGTCGTCGTCGGCGCTCCGGCTCCGCCAGGGTCAGGTACCAGGTGCGGTCGACCGTCAACAATCCGCGCTCGCACGAGGCTAGATCCAGGTGGTCGGGCTCCAACGAGGCGTACGCGACGGTCGTCGCCCAGTAGCGGTCGAGGACCACGTCGCGGCCGGCCTCGAGGAGAGGCCGCACCCGTGCCGCCTCCGCGAGCACGCTGGCTGCGAAGAAGGTGTGCATTGCCGGGAAGCAGCCGCGAGCCTGGGCTTCGATGGCTCCGCGCAGCTTTCGCAGCTCGAGCCCCGGGGTGGTCCCCCACTCCGCGCCCAGTCGGCGGGCCAACTCTCGGGAGAAGGTCGACTTCCCGGTGCCGTCCAACCCCTCGACCACGATCAGGCGTCCGCGCATCGGTCGGTCTCCAGGCAGCTCACGTCGAGAACCTCGAGCTGGCGGACGACTCCGCCCACGCGCACGTCACGGGTGTCGCCCGGCTCCGCTCCCGTCAGCGCCACGCCGACGGGGGAGTTGTAGCTGATCCGCCCGTGGTCGGGATCGCCGTCCTCCCACCCCGCGAGCCACCCCTCCCGCGTGCTGGTCTCGTCGACGAACCGGTAGGAGAACTTCACGCCGAGCACCACCCGGTCCGGTTCGTGAATCGGGATCGGCACCACGATCGCCTGCGCCGCGACCGCCTCCAGGTCGCGTACCTGGCGGGCGAGCTGGTGCATCTGTCGCTGGTTCTCCTCGAACGCGAAGTTGTCGTGCCACCCGGACGTGTCGCCGCTTTCGAGGGCGGCCGGGTTGTCGTCACACACCGCCTTGTAGGCGGCGCGGGCGCTGGCAATGCGTTGGTGGAGGCGAGCGATGCCGCCGGGTGTGTAGACGTAACGTTGGCTCATTCGGGCTCCAGGTAGGGTCGGACGAGCGCGGCCACGCGCAGCGCGGTCCGCTCGGGTTGGTCATCGGTCGAGACGGGCGTGAGTACCCTCAGGCCCAAACGGCTTGCCCAGCTCGAAGCGGCGCGGCCGACGGACTCGAAGAATGCGAGATCGCCCGGCTCGTGCTGGCGTCGCGACAGTGTGTGACTCGTGGCGTACAATGGGACCACGACGTTTGGGCCACGGCGGCAGCTACGTTGGATGGATGCGAGCATGCGGCGGACCACCTCGGGGCTCCGACGCTCGGCGTAGGCGAGGTTGCCGGGGTGCCAGGTTTCCACGATGCGCGCGCCGAGGCTGATCTCGTCGCGGTAGAGCTCGGCGGCGAACAGGTACTCATCGAAGGTCTCCTGGGGGTCGGCGGCCGTCCCCGAGCTTGGTCGAAGCTCGCGAGCAAGGACCTCACCGAGTTCTGGTTGGAAAGGCACTCCAAGCAGGGCGGCGACGCGCCGACCCGTGGTGGATT
This sequence comes from Pseudomonadota bacterium, assembly GCA_005776735.1. Lineage (GTDB taxonomy): Bacteria > Myxococcota_A > UBA796 > UBA796 > SXON01 > SXON01. Next base: position 4,293 of record SXOM01000203.1, on the reverse strand, counting down.
TTCCGACCCCGTGCGGGCCGATGAAGACAACAGTCATGCGAGGCTCTCTTCAACGAATCGGCCCCACGTCGCGGCCGCGGCCGCGGCCCCCCCGGTTCGTGCGGCCGCGCGCAGGTCCACGCCGAGCTCCGGGCGGTCCAGGCATTGACGGAGGCGCCCGTCGTGGGTCAGGCGGACCGCGTGGATACCTTCACCGCAACGTGCACGGACCGGACAGGCGGCGCACGCCTTCCATGGAGCGATTTGGCCGAGGCGATGGTCCTTGACCTCGACACGCAGGCCGTCTGACCACGTGACGATCCGTGTCGGCAGGCTGTACGGGTCGGGTTCTGCGACACTGGTACTCCACTCTCCGCGGGCGCGCCGGAGCGCGGCCATGAGCGCGTCGGGGCCCACGTCCCGTCCGAGGTCGTCGAGCAGCCCGACGGTGACCGGCCTTCCCGCGGCCCAGGCCAGAAGCGCTGCGAGGTCGGCGTCGTCGCCCGTGCCTCGGTACACGTAGTTGAGCTTGAGGAACCGCCCGTGACCCATCAGGCGCTCCAGCATCGCCTGCCGCAGCGGGTACCCGCCTGGGCGGCGGGTGCGGGTGGCGAACTCGGATTCGCTCCAGCCGTGGATCGAGAGGTTGGCTCGACTCAGACCGGCGGCGAACAGGGCGTCGATGCGTTCGGTGGGGACCGCGCCGGCGGTGATGACCGAGATGTCGATGTTGGCGGCCTCCGTACGCGCCGCGCGCACCAGGTCGGGGAGGTCTGCGCGGAGCAGCGGTTCACCACCGAGAAGCTTGATCTTTCGCACGCCGGCGCGGATACCTGCGCGGAGGAGGTCCATGAGCTCGGGCAGCGGAAGGCCGCCCGCTGAGCCCGCTCCGGTGGACCAGTCGCCTTCCGCGTGGCAGTACGCGCAGGCCAGCGTGCAACGGGCGGTGACCACGACGCGGAGGTATGGAACGGTGCCGGGGGTGCTCATGCCCCAGAGACGGGGAGGAGGCATGGCATCGGACAGTGTCCGATGTCGGACCCGTTCGACGTCTGTGCACGTATGCCCACGCTGCGCACATGGAACGTGCTCGCCGACTGTCACATCCGGCCCACCTGGTACCCTCGCGCCGACCCGAGCGACCTGCTACCGCTCCAACGGTGGCCCAGGGTGCTGGCCGCGCTCGCCCGCTGCGACACCGACATCTGCTGTCTGCAGGAGGTGTCATCCGCGCGGGTCGACGAGGTCCGCGCCGCGCTGGCTCCGCGTCAGTCGGCGCATGTCGCCCACAACGGCGAGGGACTCCTCGTGGCGTCGAAGATCCCCTTCTTGGGCGTGGAGCGCATCCAGGTCGGACGTAAGGCGTCCTTGATGGTGACCCTATCGGACGGCACCCGCGTCGCTTGTGTCCACCTCACGTGGAGCGGCGACCCCTTCGCCCAGCCCGGCGGACGCAATGGGCTGGCCCAACTCGAGGCCCTGCTCCGAGCGGACCCCGACATCGTTGCCGGAGACTTCAACGCCCTGCCGTCCTGGCCCGAACGGGAGCTTTTGGTGGCGGCTGGCTTTCGCGACGTTGGCGCGGGCGCGCCCACCTGCAACGTGAACGGCTGGTTGCAGTCGCTGGACAGCGTATACGTGGGGCGGCGCTGGCGCGGTGTGCCGGGTCCGGTCGATGTCATCTTCGCCGACACTCCGATGCCGTCGGCGCGATTCCCTTCCGACCACCTTCCGGTGGACGTGCGCCTCTCGCGCGTGGGGTGAGCCGACGGGGCGCGTCGCCGGGACCGTCCCGAAGGCGGCCGGGTCCGGCGCGCCGCGCGCCTCGGGGGCGGGGGCGCTGCTGGCACGATAGCCTGCCGCGGCGATGTCATGGTTCTCTCCCGCCAAGCCGAAGAAGCGCCCTCCCGATCCGGTCGTGGCGGCCGTCCGGGACTACGAGCTGCGCCTGGTCGAGCTGCTGGTGTCGTGCGCCGACCACCAGAGGCACGACCCCGAGGTCTTCTTGTGGAATGCCCGGCGGTCGCTGGAGGCCATCTGCCACCTGCTCCTCACCGTGCACCAACAGGAGCCGTCGCGCGCGGCCAAGAACCGGGACGAGGCGTCGCTGGACGGCATGGTGACGCGGCTGAAGAAGGCGGGAGTGCTCGATCGGGAGCAGGCGCCGAGGTTCGATCTCGCGCGGACGCACACGAACCTCGGCGTCCACATCCAGCAGCCAGAGCGCGAAGACTACGCAGCTCCAGTTTCCGACACCGCGCACGTCCTCCCCGGGATCTTGGACTGGCTCTACGACGAGAGCATCGCCCAGAGCTACCTGAAGCTTCGCACGAAGATGCCCATCGACCTCATCCGGGAGGGAGGGCGCGAGGGGCCGTCACTCAAGCACGCCGCGGTGCTGGCCGAGGTCGTCCAACGCGACCACGAGAGCACCACGCAAGCGCTCCTGCACAAGATCGAAGCGCAACGAACGGCCTTGGCCAACCGGCAGACACGGTGGTGGCAGTGGGCATGGCGCGTGGTGGTGGGGGCCGCGGTGGGCTTCCTCGTGGGGGCCGGCCTCGGATTCGGGATCGCCGTCGGAGCCTGGGACATCGACGACATGGGTCCCGCCACCCGGTTGGCGATGCAGACCATGGGCGGGTCGCCCCCCGCCGGGGTGAGGCCGACGACCGACCCCCCCCGCACCGACGAGGCTGAATCATCGGCGTTGGTAGAGGAGCGTTGTCCAGACGGGATGGTATACGTCGGCCCGCAGAGCAGCCTACAGCTGGCACAACCGGTCGGCGGTCGAAGGAACTGGCCGCGTCCGCTGGGCGGCGAGCTGCCGCCCGTCGCGGTCGGGGCTTTCTGCATCGACGCGTTCGTCCGGAGCGGGTCATCTGTCCCGGCGGCTTCGGCCGCCGGTTGTGAAGGGGCCGCGTCCGGAGAGTCCGAACCGGCGGTGTGCTTCACCCGGGACGAAGCGGAGGCCGTTTGCGCCGCCACGGTGGATGGGGGGCGACTGCCCTCGCTCGCCGAGTGGGAGTCGGCGGTCCGCGCGAGCCCCGCCGGCCTTACGCGGCCCGGGCATGAATGGGTCGGTGAGCGCTTCCCGCCTCGGGTCCTGGGTCGGTCCGACGCGAGCTGGGAGGGCGGCGATGGGATGTGGGTGGGCGAGCTCCCCGAGGGGGGGGGGAGCGGTGCATCGGCCCTCCAGCTCGCCTGGAATCAACAGGAACCCGATCGTCGGCACCCCGAGCGCGCGTTTCGTTGCGTCACATCGCGGTGACACGGCGCGCGATACCCTCCCCGCCCCGGAGCGCAACTTGAGTGATTCTCCCTTGTTCTGGACGGTGTTCGAGCGGATGGTGGCCGACGAGGTGCCCCAGGCGGTGGCCGACCTCGTGGAGGCTGCCTTCTACGGGGCGCCCAAGGTGCACGAGGTGCTCGGCGGCGCGGCGCCACCTTCCCGGGGGCCCCGCCCTCCGCAACCGGCGCGGCCCCGCCCGGCATCGCTCTTGCGGCTGGAGGTCGCGGGCTTCCGAGGCATCGGACCGAAGGCGGTGCTCGACTTCGCGCCCGGTCCCGGGCTCACGTTGGTCGTGGGGCGCAACGGCTCCGGAAAGTCGAGCTTCGCCGAAGCCTTGGAGACCTTGCTCACCGGCAGCATCCGCCGACTCGAGGCCCGCCCGAAAGGGTGGAGCGAAGGGTGGCGCAACCTGCACGCGGGCGGCGCGCCCGCCGAGGTCCGCGCCACGTTCGCCGTCGAGGGGCTCCCACCCAGCACCGTGACCCGCCGGTGGGCCGCCGGCGCCACCGAGCTCGCGGGGTCGCAGGTCGACGGCCTCGACGCCCTCGGGTGGCAGGCCGCGATCGTGACCCACCGGCCGCTGTTGGCCCACAACGAGCTCGGCGCCCTGTTGGAGAGCGGCCCTTCGCGTGCCTACGACGCCCTCAAAGCGATCCTGGGGCTCGACGAGCTGGCCGAGGCCCTCCGCGTCCTCGGGGAGGCCCGCCTCTCCCGCGAGAAGGCGGTCAAGGACACCAAGGCGGCCCTGGGCCCGGTCGTCACCGCCCTGGCGGGCAGCACCGATCCGCGCGCCGTCGCCGCGCGCGAGGCCCTCGGGAAACGCTGGAACCTCGACGCCATCGAGCCGCTCCGGGAGGGCGCGGGGCCGAACCCCGCCCTCCCGGCGCTGCGCCGCCTCGCCGAGCTGCGGGCCCCGCCGCTCGACACCGCCCCGCTCCGGGCGGCCCTGCACGCGCGGGGCGAGGCGAACCGCTCCCACGGCGGGCGGCTCCAGCTGGTGGTGCATCGCTCAGTGCCTTTAG
>SXOM01000202.1 GCA_005776735.1 Pseudomonadota bacterium | reverse complement strand
CGCGACGCTCGCGCACCTGGGGGCGCGGGTGCTGCGCCTGGAGACCGCGGTCACCGCGGCGGTCGCGATCGTCGGCGCACGCGGGTAGTCCCGGGGCGGCAGCGCGATGCGGGGCGGCTCGGCCCGGCCTCGGGCCCGGTCGCGCCGCATCGCCCGACCTGCTCAGCTCGTCGAGAGCTTCGAAAAGTCGGCGAGCGTGGAGAACCGGTCGACGATCGCCCGCAAAAGGCCGAGACGGCTCGCGCGGAGCGACCGGTCCTCGTCCATCACCATCACGCCGTCGAAGTACGCGTCGACCAGCGGCCGCAGCGCCACCAACGCGCCGAGCTGATCGTCGGGCACGCTGGTCGCGGGGATCGCCGCCACCGCGTCGCGGAGCGCGTTCCCCGCCGGGCCGAGCGCCGCGCCGTCGAGCGCCGCGAGCGAGACGACGTCGCCCGGGTTCTGCTTCACCAGGCCCGCGACGCGCCGGAAGGTGGCGCGGATCGCGGCCATGCGGCCATCGTCGGCCAGCGCGCGGAACGCCCGCGCCCGCGCCGCGAGGTCGGGCACCCGCCGCGAACCCGTGGCGAACACCGCCTCGACCACGTCGGTGGGCACCCCTTCGTCCTGGAGCGCCGCCCGGAGCCGCGCGTAGACGAAGGCGCACACCTCCTCGCCGCCGGCGCAGCCCGCCGCGTCGAAGAGGTCCTGGACCGGCAGCGCGGCGACGCCGCCGCCGAGGAGCAACGCCACCACGCCGACCGCGGCGCGCCGCAACCCCAGGTGGTCCGCGCCGCCCTTGGGCTGCAAGCCAGCCGCGAACGCCGCGTCCAGCAGCGTGAGCCGCTCGCCCAGCGCCAACGCCACGCCGGCCGGCGACTGCGGCAGGACGTCGCCGGTGAACCGCGGGAGATAGTGCTCCTCGACCGCGATCGCCACGGCAGGATCGACCTTCTCGACGTCCTCGAGCAGCTTGCGACCGACGTGGCCCTGCAGCTCCGGGAACTCGCCGACCATGAGCGTGGGAAGATCGGACTTGCACAGCGTGCCCGCCAAGAGCGTGACCTCGCGGTCGGCGCCGCAGAGCGGGGCGAGGCGCTCGCCCGCCGCGGCCAGGGCACGCTGGCGGTCGGCCATCGTGTAGGGCTTGCCGTCGGGGGCCTTGACCTCGCGGAGCCAGACCATGCCCGACAAGCGCTCTCCGTGGGCGACCAGGGGCTTCTTGGCGTCTTCCGAGAAGAAGAAGCGCGCGTCGTCGAAGCGGGCGGCGAGCACCCGCGCGTTGCCGACGGCGATGGTCGCCGCGTCGCCGTGGGGGTTGTTCGTCGCCACGAGGAACTGCGCCTGCAGGCGCCCCTGCCGGTACAGCGGGAAGTACCGCTGGTTCACCTTCATGCTCTCGACGAGCAATCGAGGCGGAAGACTCAGTAACTCCTCGGAGAACTGCCCGACGATGACCGTCGGCTTCTCCACGAGGTTCACCACCTCGTCCACGAGCGCTTCGTCGAGCCGCAGCTCGGCGCCGAGCTCGGCCGCGCGCTCGCCGAGGAGCCGCACCAGGCGAGCGCGCCGGGTGGAGACGTCGGCCACCACGTGCCGCTCGAAGAGCTCGCGCTCCCACTGCGCCGCGTCGTGCACCACGAACGGCTCCGGGTGCCACAACCAGTGGCCGACGCTCGTGTCGACCGTGGGGTTGCCGCACACCGTGGTCGCGACGCGGGCGCCGCCGAGGACCGCGCAGACATAGCGGACGGGCCGCGCGAACGATTCGCTCCGCGCCCCCCACTTCATGCTCTTCTTGAAGGGAATGCCGAGGATAGCAGCTTCGAGGCTCGAAGCGAGCACGTCGGCGGTGCGCAGGCCGCCCTCCACGCGCCGCCCGGCGACGACCTCGCCCTTGGGGCCGGGCACCCGCTCGAGCGACGCCACCGGCACCCCGAGCTTCGCCGCGAACGCGACCGCCGCGGGCGCGGGGGCGCCGTCCTGGAAGGCGATCGACGCGGCCGGGCCGGTGACCAGCTTCTCGGTGCGCGGCGTCTGTTCGAGGACGCCCTGGAAAGCGACCGCGATGCGGCGCGGCGTGGCCCACGTGCGCGGCGCGTTGGGTGCCAACGGACCGAGCACGCGCGCCAGGGCGGCGGCGAGGCCCTCCATGGCGGGGACGACGAAGCGGGCGGGCAGCTCTTCGGTGCCGACCTCGACGAACAACTCGGCCATCACGCCCTCCCCAGCTCGGCGCGGCGCGCCTCGTGCGACATCCGCGACGTTTCCCGGTACAGGACCGCACACGCGCACGCGAGATCGCGCACGCGCCGGATGTACCCCGCCCGCTCCGCCACGCTGATGGCGCCGCGGGCCTGCAACATGTTGAACGTGTGGCTCGCCCCCATCACGCATTCGTAGGCGGCCAGCGGGAGGCGCGCGGCGACCAGGCGCCGCGCCTCCTTCTCCCACATCTCGAAACCACGGAACAGGTCGGCCGAGCCGGCCTGCTCCTGGCCGGGCACACTCTCGAAGTTGTCGGCCGCCTGCTCGAGCTCGTTGGCACGGAACACGTCGCCGTAGGTCATGCAGCCGGGCTCCCCGCGGCGCCCGACCCACACCAGGTCGTACACGTTGTCGCCGCCCTGCAGGTACATCGCGAGGCGCTCCTGCCCGTAGGTGTGCTCGGCCGGCACGTCGTCGAGCGCTTTTCCGCCCACCTGCTG
>SXOM01000201.1 GCA_005776735.1 Pseudomonadota bacterium | reverse complement strand
GCCGGGAGCAGGGTCGCCGGCGGCGGGGCAGCGGCGGCGGCGGCGCCGGCCGCGACCACCGTGCTGCCGGTCGCGGCCGCCAGGGTCGCCCCCCGGTCGGCGGCCACGACGGCGGCGTCGGAGGCCTTGGCCGTGAGGTCGGCCTCGGCGGCGGCCTGGCGCTTCTCCAGCCACCCTTCGATGGTCCGTTGGATGGTCCCGAGCGGCTGCCAGATGGCCTCGCCGATGGAGATCGGGTTGGCCACGACCTTGTTGATCTGGGCGATGAGCTCGAGCCCTTCGCGGTCCACGAACGCGCAGTACGCGCCCTCCACCAGCGTGCCCCGCTCCCCGCCGGTGACCGGAACGACGACCTCGTAGTCCCAGGTGCCGGCCTTGGCGCCGACGTCGGCGTACACCAGGAAGGTGCTCGCGTGGGGGGCGAACGTCAGGCTCCGGGCCTTGTCCGGCACGCGGATCGCGAGGCGGAATCGACGCCCGTCCGCGATGAGCTCCCCGGCGTTGAACAGCGGCTGCCGGTCGGGGTGGAACAGGTCGACGCAGCTCACGAAGCTGCGGGCCACCGTCACGAGGCCGCCCTGGAAGAGGACGAGGCGCTCCACGGCGTCGAAGCCGGCGACCTCCGCGGCGCTGACCCGGCTCTGGGCAAAGAGCGCGTCGATGCGGCGGGGCAGGTCTTCGCTCGCGAGGTGGCCCGCGACCAGCGCCGCGTCGCGCCCACGCGCGGCGTCGTTGGGGCGCGCCGCCACCCACCCGTCGAACGGGGCGAGGCGGGCACGAAGGGTGCTCCACGCCGCCTTGTCGAGCCCGTCGGCGCCGAGCTCGAGCGGGAGGGCGGCGGCGTCGAACAACGCGCGCACCTCGGCGGCCCAGGCGGGGTTCACGCTCCGGTCGGGGTACAGGCGGCCGCTCGCGTCCGGGCGCGCGAGGGGGGCGGCGCGCAGGGTCGCCCACACCGCCGCCGGGTCGAGCAGGACCTGGTCCTTGGCGGGCTCGATGCGGGGCCACGCCCGGTCGACCACGCCGGGATCGACGACCGCGGCGTCGGCGAGGATGAACCACGCGTCGAGCGCCCCGGCGATGGCGGCCACGGCCGCCGAGGCGGCCGCGGTCGCGTCGCCCAGCACCTGCACCTCGGCGGCTTTCGCTTCCCAGGCGGTCCACGCGGCGAGGTCGGCCCGGAAGGCGGCGTGCGTCTCGGGGGACAAGGCCGCGCTGCCCGAAGGGTGGGGGGCGCCGCCGGTCACCGCGATCGCGTGCTCGACATAGGCGGCGTCGGCCGGGTCGCCTTCGGTGGCGGCGAGGAGGATGCGATCCGCGGTCGCGAGGCCCTTGGCCTGCTCCTCGGCCCGGACGGCGCGCACCATTTGGAGCGTCACCGCGCCGGAGGCCCCGGCGCGGCGCAACACCGTCTCGGCGGCGGTGCGCAGCGCGGGGTCCTTGATCGCCGAGAGCGCGAGCGGGCCGATGCCGTCGCGCACCGCGCCGTGGTCGGCGAGGTTGTCAAGGCACCACCGCAGAGCGTCCTTGAGGTTTCGCAGGCCGATGCGGCCGTCCCCGTCGGGGTCGAGGGCGGCGAGGAGGCCCGCGTCGGCGTGGAGGGTCGGGATGGGCGCGCTGGTGGCGATCCACAACGCGTCGTCGAGGGCGAGGACCGCTTCGAGCGAGGCGGCGTCGGTGATCTCGAGGTGCCAGGCGCGGCCGTGCCGGGAGAACTGGGGCTGCATCGGCGCCGGCTATCCCCCCAGCGCGTCAGGTGCGCTCGGCCACGACGATGCGCTGGATGTCCCAACGTGTGGGGCGCCCGAGGAGCGCCGGTGCCCAGTCGGGGTGGCCCCGATCCCAGCGCACCCGGTACCCGGTCCGGTCCAGGCGGGCGGCCATCTCGGCGGGCTCCTCGTGGTGGCGGAAGGTCTCCCCGGCCGCGCCCACCACCACGCCGAGCGCACGGCGGGTCCACGCCGTGCTTCCGTGCCCCGTTCGCGAGTAGCTGATCGCGAGCCGCGAGCCCGGCGCCAGGAGCGGGTGGAGGGTGCGGAGCGTGGCGTCGATCACCTCGGGCGGCAGGTACATGACGACGCCTTCCCACAAGAGCAGCGTCGGCACGTCCGCCCGCAGACCCGACGCCGCCAGGCGCGCGTCGAGCGCGTCCTTCTCGAAGTCGACGCCGACGAAGTGCACCGCGCCGGCGAGCGGCGCCCGCTCGCCGAGCCGCGCCCGCTTGAAGCCCTGGGTGTCCGGGTGGTCGACCTCCCACACCGTCGCGCCGGCGAGCTCGCCGAGCCGCCACGCGCGCGCGTCGAGGCCCGCGCCGAGCAGGACGACCTGCTCGAACCCCGCCGCGCGCGCCTCCCGGACCACGTCGTCGAGCACGCGCGTACGCACCGACATGAAGCGGCTCCGGCCGCCGCTGAGGGCGTCGAGGGCCGCGAGGAAGGCGCGCGTGAGCGGCGGCACTGCGCCCGCGAGCCGGACCAGCGCACGCGACCCGCCGGTCAACAGCTCCACCGCGAGCGGATCGTCGGCGATGGCGGGCCGCTCGTGGTGGGCGATGCCGCGGAGCACCGCGACCCACTGTGCGGTGCGACTGGGCTCTCCGGGGCGCATCTACTCGAGTCGGCGGACGAGGTGGAACGCCGCGGGGGACTCGACGACCTCCGAGGTCGCGCCGATGTCGAGGTCGAACGCCACCTCGTCGAGCGTCGGCATGAGTTGCCGACGGGCGAACCAGCCGAGGTCGCCCCCGTCGTCCTTGAGCGGACCGTCGGTGTACTTGCGCACGACGACCTTCCAGTCGCCGCCGCCGTCGAGCTCCGCCTTGGCGGCGTCGATGCGCTTGCGCGCGTCCTCCTTGCTGCGGGACGCCCCGGGGAGCGGCTTCTCCGCGCCGGCGAACCCGACCATGAGCTGTGCACAGTGCACCTCGACCACCTCGTCGCGGCGGATCACGTGGAAGCCGAACGGGGTCTCGACCACCTCGCTGAGCCCCCCCACCGGGAGCGCGGCCACCGCCTTCTCGAACGGCTCCACCATCTTCCCCGGCCCGAATGCGCCGAGGCTCCCGCCCCGCTTCCCGGAGGCGTCATCGCTCATCTCGCGGGCCACCACCGCGAAGTCTTCGTTGGCCAGCAGGCGCGCGCGAGCTTCGGCGGCGCGGGTGCGCGCCTCGTCGCGGGTGCGGGTGACCGACGGGTCGGCCTGGAGCGATTCCGCGAACGCCACGAGCACGTGGCTGGCCGCGAGGCGGCTGGTGCTGCGGCTGGGGACCCGCGGCGCGTCGGGGTGCGTGGAGGCGGGCGCCGGCGCGGTCTCCGCGGCCGGCGTTGGCGCGGTGGCCGGTTCGGGCGCGGGCGGCGATGCCGCTTCTTCGTCGCAGCCGAGGGCGAGGGCGAGGAGGAGCGCACGCATCAGGGAGCCACGATGTCCGCGTCGTCACGCGGAGCGAGCTTGGCGTTGTCGAAGGAGTAGATCATCACGCCGGCCAGCGCGTCGATCCCCAGGCCGAGCGGCGGCTGGTCGAGCGCTTCGTACAGGAAGTCGTCGACCCGCAAGCACCCGTCGATCACGAACTCGTCGTAGTCGGGCGTGTCGGTGTCGGAGTCGGCGTTGTCGTCGGTCACCTCGACGTCGGTGAAGCGGACGAGCATGTTCTCGGTGGGCTCCGGGTCGCCGGCGACGGCGCACACGTCGAGCGCCAGCGGCTCGGGCACCTCCGCACTGCCGGTGACCGTGACGGTGGGCGAGGTGAGCTCGGTCATCTCGTAGTACTCGGTGTACTGGCCCTGCACGGTCACCACGTCGCCGCGGACCACGCTCACCGGGCCGCCCTCGTAGACGTAGAGTCCGCCGTACTCGGTGGCCCCCGGCACCTGGACGAAGAAGCCGGCGTCGGCGCGCACCGCGGTCACGACCACGTCGGTGATCTCGACGGTGGCGCCGTCGGCGAACACGCCGGTGCGCAGCTCCTCGACGGTCGCCGGGCAGGCACCGCCGGCGTTGGGTACCTCGGGGCAGGCGTCGCACGCGTCGGGGGTGCCGTCGCCGTCGCCGTCGGTGCCGTCGTCGTAGGTGTCGGGGCACCCGTCGTCGTCGTTGGCGATGCCGTCGCCGTCGCGATCGTCGGTGTCCAGCTCGCACGCCTCGCCGGGTACGGTGGGGCAGATGTCGCAGCTGTCGCCGAGGCCGTCGCCGTCGGTGTCCCACTGCGCCGGGTCGTAGATGCCGACGCAGACGTCGCCGGTGTCGGCCACGCCGTCGCCGTCGTCGTCGCCGCTCTGCGGCTCGCGCAGGTCGCACACCTCGCGGTCGTCGACACATGCGTAGAGTCCGTAGAGCTCACCTGCGTACTCGTAGCCGGACGCCATCGCCTCGGCGGCCAGGGCGGCGGTGAGCGTGGCTTCGACGTCGGCGAGGGTGTCGCCGAGCTCGCCGCTGTCGGCGCCCTTGAGGCAGTACCCGCGCGACTCGCCGCACGCGTCGACGGTGTCGCACCAGGCGGGGTCCTCGGCCAGGGAGGTGACGTACTCGGCGTGTCCGTAGACCAGCTCGCCGTCGACGACCACCAGGCGGACGGTGCGCTCGTCGGCCCCGATGATCGCCCGGTATGGCGTGCGCGAGTAGTCGAAGACCGCGATGTCGGCGGCGGCGCCGGGGGCGAGCACCCCGAGTACGCCGTCGGCGCCGACCAGTCGGGCGGCGTCTTCGGTGACCTTGCGCCACAGCTCGACGTCGGAGAGCGGGCTCCCCTTGCCGAGCAGCCAGGTCTCGGCGCAGGCGAGCTCTTGCGGCTGGCCGATGCTGCCGCTCGGCGTCCAGTCGGTGCCGATCGCCCAGGGAACCCCCAGGTTCTCGGCGATCTCCACGGGGGTCGTGGTGGCGTAGAGCGCCAGGTTGCTGCGCGGCGACCACAGGATGCCCGTGCCGCTGAGGCCCATCTGCGCGAGTTGGCCCGTGGTCGCGTCGGTGGCGTGGACGTACACCTGGCCGGGGCCGGTCATCCCGAGGTCGAGCATGAAGTCGACCTCGGCGGTGACGCTGCCGCCCTTGCCTTCCGCGACGTGGTTGATCACCGCGTCGGTGCTCCCGGAGTCGAGCTTGCCGCGCCAGTAGTCGCCGTCGCCGTCCTCGAGGCTCGAGGTGACGTTGCCCGAGCTGTAGCTCAGGTCGTAGTCTTCGAGGTGCGAGGCGTCCTGGTCTTCGTCGAGGTTGCGCGCGCCGCGGGCGATGCACCCGTCGCCGGAGCTGCCGACCGCGGCGGTCGTGCCGTGTGCCACCAGGCGGGCCTCCGACCATTGCATGATCTCGCACTTGTAGGCGTCCTTGACCGCGTTGTACGCCTCCTTGAAGTCGTCGTACCGCGAGTCGCCCTGCCAGTCGTAGCGGTCTTCGAACTCCGGCCCGACCTGCCACGGGGGCAGGCTGTTGTACTGAAGGTGGTTGTGGGGATCGATGAGCCCGGGCGAGATCACCCCCTCGCCGCACACCACGGTCGCGTCGCCCACGGTGCAGCCGTCGCCGGCGCACTCGATCGTGCCGGTGTTGCGGGAGTAGACGACGTAGCCGGCCTCGGGGCCGTCGGGCGTGAGGACCACCCCCGAGATGGCCACGCGGTCGGCGCTGCCGGAAACCGGCGTGCAGGAGGGGAGATCGGGGCCGACGGTGTCCCCGGCCTGGCCGCCGGTGTCCCCGGTGTCGTCGCCGGTGTCGCCCGAGTCGTCGCCGGTGTCGACGACGTCGGTGGGCGCCGTGCTGCAGGCGAGGAGGAGGAGCAGGCTGAGCAAGGACGGGCGCATGGCAGGGACCTCGGCGGAGCCGGGGCTAATCCGCGGGTGCCGGGAAGCAAGCGGCGGCGGTGCGCCGCGTTAGGCCGCTGCGGCGGAGCGGGAATGGGCGAAGCGAGCGGGTTGCATCACGAGTGCGGCGTGTTTGGGATCGTGGGCGACCCCGACGCGGCTCGCATCGCGTACCTGGGGATGCACGCGCTGCAGCACCGCGGGCAGGACGGCGCCGGCATCGTCGCTCGCCAGGACGGCGCCCTCGTCGAGCACCGCGGCGAGGGCCTGGTGCACGAGGTGTTCGACGAGGCCGCGCTGCGCGCGCTGCCGGGCGACAGCGCCATCGGCCACGTCCGGTACGGCACCATGGGCGGGCCGGGTCTGCAGAACGTCCAGCCCTTCCTGGCCCGGTGGCGGCAGGGTCAGCTCGCGGTGGCGCACAACGGCACGCTCACCAACGCGGGCCCGCTCCGCGAGGAGCTCGAGGAGCGTGGCGCGATCTTCACCCGGAGCTCCGACACCGAGGTCCTGCTGCACCTGGTGGCCACCAGCGAGCAGAAGACGTTGATGAACCGACTGATCGAGGCGTTCAACCGCGTCGAGGGCGCGTGGTGTGCGCTGGTGCTCGCCGGCGACACACTGGTGGCGGCGCGCGACCCCTGGGGCTTCCGGCCGCTGGTGCTCGGGCGTCGGGGCACCGCGTGGGTGGTGGCCAGCGAGTCCGCCGCGATCGAGTTCGTCCAGGGCACCGTGGTGCGCGAGATCGAGCCCGGCGAGCTGCTCATCATCGACGAGGACGGGCCCCAGTCCTTGCGGCCCTTCGCGCGGCGTCCGCGGCGCGCCTGCATCTTCGAGGCCATCTACTTCGCGCGCCCCGACAGCACGGTCTTCGGCGTGGACGTGTACGCGGCGCGGGTGCGCCTCGGGGAACGATTGGCCCAGCGGTACCCGACGCGTGCCGACGTGGTGATTCCGGTCCCCGACAGCGGGTCGCCCGCCGCGTTGGGCTTTGCGCAGACCGCCGGCATCCCCTTCGGGATGGGGCTCCTCCGCTCGCACTACGTCGGGCGTACCTTCATCGAGCCCACCCAGCGCATCCGGGACTTCGGCGTCCGCCTCAAGCTCCAGCCCAACCGGAGCGTGGTGGCCGGCAAGCGCGTCGTGGTGGTCGACGACAGCATCGTGCGCGGCACCACGGCGCAGAAGATCGTCCGGATGTTGCGGGCCGCGGGCGCCGTCGAAGTGCACCTGCGCATCGCGAGCCCCCCCATGACCGGCCCATGCCACTACGGGATCGACACCCCGGAGCGGGGCGACCTGGTGGCGCACCGCCTCGACCTGCCACGCATCCGTCAGTTCCTCGACGCGGACAGCGTCGCGTATCTGGAGATCGAGGACGTGCGCGAGGCGATGGGCGGCGACGGCTCCAGGTTCTGTGATGCGTGCTTCACCGGGAACTATCCGGTGGAGCCGATGCCGCGTCGTGGCGATGCGCAGGTGCCGCTGTTCCGGCCGCGAGGCGAGGGCTGACCCCCCGCCCTGTTCCATCTTTGCGCCGGGCTGGTATAGTCGCCCGGCCAAGGGAAGTGGATGGGTAGGATCGTCGGCATCGATCTCGGTACGACCAACACCGCGGTGGCCGTCCTTCAGGACGGGCGACCCAGGGTGATCGAGGACGATCGTGGGTACAAGGTGTTGCCCAGTGTCGTCAGCGCGCGGGGCGAGGGGCGGTTCATCGTCGGGCAGGCGGCCCACAACCTCATCCTCACGCACCCCGACAAGACCGTCTATGCGACAAAGCGCCTCATCGGCCGTCGGTTCGACAGCCCCGAGGTGCAGCGCGCGCGAGAGCGGTTGCAGTACCAGCTCCGCGAGGGCCCCGACGGCGGGGTCCTGGTGAAGATCGGCGACGAGTGGATGTCGCCGGGCGAGGTGGCCGCGGTCGTGCTCCAGGTCGCCAAGTCGATCACCGAGAAGGCCCTGGGCGAGCCGGTGGACGAGGCGGTGGTCACCGTGCCGGCACACTTCAACCACCTCCAGCGGCAGGAGACGATGGAGGCGGCGCGCATGGCGGGCCTCCGCTGCGAGCGCCTCCTCAACGAGCCGACCGCCGCCGCGCTGGCGTACGGGCATCGCAAGAACATCGAGCGCACGCTGGTGGTGTTCGATCTCGGCGGCGGCACCTTCGACATCACGGTGCTCAAGCTGGCGGGCGGCGTGTACGAGGTGCTGTCGACCAGCGGCGACACCTGGCTCGGCGGCGAAGACTTCGACTACCGCATCGTCGACCACCTCGCCGACGCGTTCCAGGCGCGCTCGGGAAAGGACATCCGCGGCGACCGAAACGCACTGCAGCGCCTCAAGGACGCGGCCGAGCGCGCGAAGTGCGACCTGAGCTTCAGCGACCGCGCGAACGTCGTCATCCCCCACATCGTCTCCGGCCAGAACCTGGAGACGGTGCTCACCCGGAGCACGCTGGAGTCGCTCACCGGCGACCTCATCCAGCGCTGCCTCGACATCACCCGCGGCGCGGTCGCCGACGCCGGGCTCCCGCTGTCCGACATCGACGAAGTCTTGCTCGTCGGCGGGCAGACGCGGATGCCGCGCGTCCGGGAGGCGGTGTCGGGCCTCTTCGGTCGTGAGCCGAGCCGTGCGGTGCACCCCGAGGAGGCCGTCGCGGTCGGTGCGGCGGTCCAGGGTGCCTCGCTGAGCGACCCCGACGAGCCGCGGACCGTGCTGCTCGACGTCACCCCGTTCGACCTCGGCATCGACTCCAGCGGCGGGATGTTCTCACCCATCATCCAGAAGAACGCCCGCGTCCCCACGTCGGAGACGCGGACGTTCGCCACGGTGCACGACGACCAGACCTCGGTGCGCATCACCGTACGTCAGGGCGAGAGCCGCACCGCGGCGGAGAACGAGTTCCTCGGCGAGTTCGTGATGGAGGGCTTGCAGCCGGCGCCCCGGATGGCCACCAAGGTCGACGTCGCCTTCCGGCTCGACAACAGCGGCATCCTGCACGTCACCGCCACCGACCGCGCCACCGGTGAGAAGCGGGCCATCTCCGTTCGTAACTACGCCGACCGGGCGCAGGAACCACGGCTCCCGACCGCCGAGGAGGCCGCGCAGGACGAGGCCGCGCGCGCAGCACGCGGAGCCGCCGCGGCCGCCCCGAAGGCCGCGCCCAGCGCGGGAGTGAAGAAGAAGGCTGGGTTTTTCGCGTCGTTGTTCGGCACGGGTTCGTCGACGCCCGCGCCGAAGGCCGCGCCGACCAAGGCGGTCGTGGCCCCGGCGGCGCCCGTTCCCGAGCCTGCGGCCGAGCCGAACGCCCCGGCGATCGACCTGAGCGCGGTCGCCGAGGTGGCCGCCGACGACGACGTACTCCCGCTCGCCGAGGCCGACGCGGCGTTCGCGACCGCGGCCGAAGAAGACGATCTCTACGGCCGCGAAGCGGCGACGCTCGGCATGGGCGGTGCGCGCCTGCCGGCGCCGCGGCCCGAGCCCCTTCCCGCCCCCGACGACCACCCCGACCTCGAAGCGTCGGCGCTCTTCGCGGGCATCGACGAAGACGGCGACGACCCGCCCACCGACGGGCGGCGGCGAATCGCGCCGCCGGCGATGATGGAGATGTTCGGTGGCAACTCCGTGGACTCCGGCGACTCCTTCGGGCGCGAGGCGGGGGGCGACCTCTTTCCCGATCCGGAGGCGGCCGCTCCGGCGGGGACCGGCCTGACGTTCGAGGGCCTGCTGGAGGGCGGCGACATCGACGCCGAGCTCGCGGCGGCGCTCGCGGCCGCCGGCGGCGGCGACGAGGCCGACGCCGAGGGGCTCCTCGTCGACGACACGGCCGGTGGCGAGGTCGACGTCGACTTCGGGACGGCACCTCCGGCCTCGAGCACCCTGCCCCCCGCCGCTGCGGCCCCCGCGCCGGCGTTCCGCTTCGCGGCCGACCCCACGCCCGCGGCGCAAGCCATCGCGCTCGGCGGCGCCGATGCGTTCGCGACGGGGGAGGGGGGCGGTGCGACCGCGCTCCCCGCCGACCTGTTCGCCGACATCGGCGACGACGCGCCGGGCTTTGTGCCCGCGCCGACCATCAATCCCTTCGACGACACCCCCACCAACGCCGGCGTCGCGCCGGGGGCCGCCCGCCACGCG
>SXOM01000200.1 GCA_005776735.1 Pseudomonadota bacterium | reverse complement strand
GGCCGCTGCGTGGGCGTCCGGGTGGACGAGTGACCCGGCCTTGGGGCCCGCTGATCGTCGCCTCGGCGCTCGCCGGCTGTGGCACATCCGCCGCGGAGCGCTACACCTGCTCCGACCAGGCCGGGGCCGGGTGCGAATGTGCCACCGACGCCGATTGCGTGTTGACGAACTGCAGCCCCTCCGTTCAGGAATTCGAGTGCGATCCCGAGTGCCCGTGCACCAACGGGTGGCCGGTCAACGTCGAGGAAGCCGCTGCACTGAACGATCTCAGCGTGGAACAGAGCTGCGGCCCCTGCGAGCGCAACTCGCTCGTCGGCCACTGCCTGCGGGTGAACTGCGATCCGTGGTGGACCCTCGAGCCCCGCTGCGAGCTGGGCCGCTGCGTGGGCGTCCGCGTCGACGAGTGAGCCTCGGTGGCGGCGCCCGCCCCGCGCCCGCGCCGGGGCGCCGTCGAGCCCCCGCCGCCTTCGGGACGGGCCTGAGGCGCCCCCCAACCCCGCCCGCTACCGGGTGACCTGGAGCTTCAGGACGGTCTTGCCGATGCCGACGGTGTCCCCGCTGCGCAGGCGCGCGGAGACCACGCGCCGGCCGTTGTGGTAGGTGCCGTTGGTGCTGCCGAGGTCGCGCAGGAAGATCATGTCGCGGCCGAACACCTCGATGACGCTGTGGCGGCGGCTCACCTCGCCGTCGGACAGCGGCACCTCGCCGTTGCGGCGGCCCACGTTCACGTTCCCGCGCGTGAAGCGGAACACCTTGCCGGTGTCCTGACCCGCCACCACCTCGACCAGGGCGTTGAGGCCCGGCGGGAGGCGCAGCTCCTGCCCGATCACGTCGGCCGGGGTGCGCGTGCGCTCGCCCGAGCCCGCGAGCTCGACCAGCTCCTCGTCCAACAACCAGGCGAGATCGGCCTGGTTGGCCGAGGTGTCCCCCACCGGCGCCGCCTTCTCTTCGACCGAGGCCGGCTCCTCGACCGCGCCCACGAAGAGCACCAGGCGGGTGCCGCCCACCTGCACCTCGCTGCCCGGCCGCAACGTGACCTCGCGCACGAGGCGCCCGTCGACCATCGTGCCGTTGGTGCTCCCGAGGTCGGTGAGCACCCACTCGCCCCCACGCGCCTGGACCTGGCAGTGCCGGCCCGAGATGAGCGGATCGTCCAACAACAGCTCGCCCTGCTTGCGGCCGATCACCAACGGCTCGCGCGCGGGGAGCGGGACGTTGAGCCCCTGGCGGGAGCCGGCGATGATCTTCAGGAAGCTCTTGGACACGACGACCTACGCGGTGCGCGCGGACACCGACCGGGCGCACGCACCCCGCCAGTACTGGTGGTAGCGGCCCGGCAGCTCGCGGCCGACCACCGACTCGGCGAACAGCCCTGCGTCGGCGAGGCGCTCGAGGTCGACGCCCGTGGGCACCCCCATCGCCTCCAACGTGTAGACCATGTCCTCGCTGGCGGCGTTGCCGCTGGCGCCGGGCGCGTACGGGCAACCGCCCATGCCGCCGACCGACCCGTCGAACTGCCGCACGCCGAGCTCGTACCCGGCCAGGACGTTGGCGAGCGCGGTGCCGCGCGTGTCGTGCATGTGCAGCGCCACCCGCTCGGGGCCGATGCCGGCCGCGAACAGGCGCTGGAGCACCTCGCGCACCTGGCGAGGGTTGGCCATGCCGGTGGTGTCGCCCAGGGCGATGCGGCTGGCACCCGCGGCGAGGAGGCGCTCCGCGATGCGCAGCGTGTTCTCGACCGGCACGTCGCCCTCGTAGGGGCAGCCGAAGACCGTCGAGATGTAGCCGCGCACGACCATGCCCTCGTCGCGGGCCACCGCGATGACCTCTTCGATGCCGGCGAGGCTCTCGCGCAGGGTGCGGTTGACGTTCTTCTTGTTGTGCGTTTCGCTCGCGCTCAGGAAGGTGGCGACGTGGCGCACCCCGCTCTCCAGCGCACGCTCGAGACCCACCCGGTTGGGCACCAGGCCCCAGTACCGCACGCCCTCGACCTTGGGGAGCATGGCCACCAGCTCGACCGCGTCGGAGAGCTGCGGAATCCACCGCGCGCGCACGAAGCTGGTGACCTCGATGTCGCGGACACCGGCGGCGACGAGCTTGCCGATGAGCTCGGCCTTGGCCTCGGTCGGCACCACGGCGGCCTCGTTCTGAAGCCCGTCGCGCGGTGAGACCTCGTAGAGCGACACCATGGACCCCAGCATAACCCGAGCTACCAGCGCACGCGATCGGCCTGCAGGAGCCACGACAACGCCGCGGCGGCGGCGAGGCCCTCCGCAGCGCGCTGGCCGGGCCCGCACCACCCCGGCTCCTCGGGGAGCGCGGTGGACAGCTCGACCCCGCGCCGCTCCGGCGTGCGGTGCAGGACCGCGTGGCCGGGCCGACACACCCGCAGGTGATGGCGCGCCACCGTGTACGGCCGGAACCGTTCGCCCGCCCCCTCGGGCGTGGGCTCGACGTACACCGCGGTGGCGTCGCGCAGGCCCTCGATCAGGTCGTCGGTGTCGAAGACCGCGCCGCCCGAAGCCGCGGCGCGGTCGCGCACCTGCGTCATGCGCTCGGCGTCGGGCGCGTAGCCGACGGGGTGGACGACGCCGACCGTGCCGCCATGCGCGGCCACCGCCGCGGCCAGGTCGAGCGCACGCGGCGACGCGTCGCCGACGACGACCACCCGGTGCGACGCCAACCCCCCACGGCGCTGGAGCACGAGCAGGTCGGCCAACGCTCCCACCGCGCAGCCGGCCCCCCCGTCGACCCCGAGCGTGGGGCTCGGGCTCCGGCCCGCCCACGCCAGGGCCTCGACCGTGGCGAAGCCGAGCAGCACCGTGGCCCGCGCCGAACCGCCCACCGTGGC
>SXOM01000199.1 GCA_005776735.1 Pseudomonadota bacterium | reverse complement strand
GGCCGGCGCACCTTCGGCGGCGGCGGGCACCGCCTCGGCGGGCGCGGCCGGCGCGGGGACCCCGGCGGCCTCGGGCACCGGCACAAAGCCGGAGTCGACGACGACCTTCGAGGCCGCCGGCGACTTGGCCCAGTCCAGGAACTCCTTCGCGGCGCCGGTGGGCGCACCGTTGGTGTAGACGTACAGGGCGCGGCTGAACGGGTAGCTGCCGCTGAGGACGTTGGCCTCGTTCGGCTCGACGCAGGTGTCGGTCGCACCCTTTGCGAGGCACACCGAGCGGGCGTTGTCGTGGTGGTAGCCCATGCCGCCGTAGCCGATGGCACACTTGGTGGTGGCGACGACGTCGACCACCTGCTGGGTGCCCGACTGGTCCATGGTGCTCGTGAACTTGGCGTCCGCGCCGAGCACGTGCTCCTTGAAGTACTCGTAGGTGCCGGAGTTGTTCTGGCGCCCCACCTTCACGATCGTGTCGTCACCGCCGCCGCAGTCCAGGGTCACGCCGACGTCCTTCCAGTGGGCGCAGGCGCCGTCGGAGGCGTAGATGCACTTGAGCTTCTCGAAGTCCAGCACCGCGACGGGGTTCTCCTTGTTGACGTAGATGCTCAGGCCGTCGTGCGCGATGACCGTCTCGTACGGATCCACGCCGTTCTTCTTCGCGAGCTCCTTCTCGGCGTCCTTCATCGGCCGCGACGAGTTGGCGAGGTCGGTGGTCTTGTCGATCAGGGCCTTGATGCCGGTGCCCGAGCCGCCGCCGGTGACGGCCACGACCACCTTCGGGTTGATCTTGCTGTACTCCTCGGAGAGCCGCTGCGACAGGTTCACGATCGTGTCGCTGCCCTTGGCTTGGAGCACGGTCGGGCCTGCGTCTTGCCCGGCGGCGGCGTCGGTGTCGGGCCGCGCGCAGGCGGCGAGGAGAAGAGTCGAGAAGAGGAAGCGGGACATGGAGACCTCGGGTGGCGGAGGGTCAGCCGTAGCGGCCCTCGATGTAGCGGGCGGTGCGTTCGTCGCTGGGGGTGGTGAAGACGGCGGCGGTGGGACCGAGCTCGACGAGCTCGCCCATCAGCATGAAGGCGCAACGGTCGGAGATCCGGCGCGCCTGCTGCATGTTGTGGGTGACCACGACCTGCGTGTAGGTGCCCGCGAGGTTGCGCATCAGCTCCTCGACCGCGGCGGTGCCGTCGGGGTCGAGCGCGGAGCATGGCTCGTCGAACAACAGCACGGTCGGTTTGAGCGGCAAAAGGCGCGCGATGCACAACTTCTGGCGCGCTTCGAGCGACAGGCTCTCGCCGTCGTGGCCGAGCCGGTCCTTCACGTCGTCCCACAAGAGCACCTCGCGGAGCGCCGCTTCCATGCGCGCCTCCTGCTCGGCGCGCGGTGTGCGCGGCGCGTGCAGGCGCAGCCCGAAGAGCACGTTGTCGCGGATGCTGACGGGGAGGGGGTTGGGCCGCTGGAAGACCATGCCGACGTCGCGGCGCAGCGCGAGCACGTCGGTGCTCGCCGCCATGCAGTCGTACGCGCCCACCTTCAGCCCGCCGGTGATGCGCACGTAGGACTGGTCGTTCATCCGGTTCAGACACCGGAGCAGGGTGCTCTTGCCGCAGCCGCTCGGCCCGATGAGCCCCATGATCTCGCCGGGGACGACCTGGAGGGACACCTTGTCCAACGCCCGGAAGTTTCCGTACCACAGCGACAGCTCGTCGACGACGATGGCGGCGCTCATCCGAACCGCCCTTCGAGGTAGTCGCGGGTGCGCGGGTCGGCCGCACCCGCGAAGAGCGCCGCCGTCTCGCCGACCTCCACGAGCTCGCCGCGCAGCAGGAAGGCGGTGACGTCCGCGATGCGCCGCGCCTGCTGGAGCAGGTTGGTGACCAGGATGATGGTCATGCGCGCCTTGAGCTCCACGAGCACGGCCTCGATCCGCATCGTGGTGACCGGGTCGATCGCGATGCTGAACTCGTCGAGGCAGAGCACCTCGGGATCCGTGCTCAACGCGCGCGCGAGCGTGAGCCGCTGCTGTTGGCCGCCGCTGAGCCGCGTCCCGAGCATGTCGAGGCGGTCCTTGACCTCGTCCCAGAGCGCCGCCTGGGTGAGGCAACGCTCCACGCGAACGTCCAGCTCCTCGCGAGACCGGATGCCCGCCATGCGCGGCGCGAACGCGACGTTGTCGTAGACCGACATCGGCAGGCCCACCGGCAGCGGCAAGACCATCGCGACGCGGCGGCGCAGGTTGCTCGCGTCGAGCGCGTGGACGTCGACGCCGTCGAGGCGGACCGTCCCGGTGTGGCGCGCGCCCGGCGTCAGCTCGAGGGTGCGGTTGACACACGCGAGCATCGAGGTCTTTCCCGAGCCGGCCGGGCCGATGACGCCGAGGATGCCGTTGCGGGGCGCGAAGAGCGTGACGCCCCCGAGGACCTGGCGATCCCCGTAGTGGATGCAGAGCCGGTCGAGCTCCACGTGCTTGTCGCCGCTCACCATCGGCGGTTCCGACGCAGGTAGGTGCGCAGCACGATCGCCACGCTGTTGAAGCACAATACGACGATGAGGAGCACCAACGCCGTCGCGTACTTGGTGGCCTCCGACACCTTCGGCACCTGGGTGACCAGGGCGTACACGTGCATCGACAACGCCATCGTCTGGTTCCACACGCTCGTGGGCAGGATGGGCAGGTAGAACGCCGCTCCGGTGAACAGGACCGGCGCCGTCTCGCCGGCCGCGCGGCTCACCTGGAGGATGACGCCGGTGAGGATGCCGGGGAGCGCGTTGGGCAACACCACGTGCCAGATGGTCTGCCAGCGGGTGGCGCCGAGGTTCCAGCATGCAACGCGGAAGTTGTGCGGGACCGATTGCAGCGCGGCCTTGGTGCTGGTGATGATGACCGGGAGCGTCATCACGCCGAGGGTCAGCCCGCCGGAGAGGATGCTCGTCCCGAAGTCGAGGAACAGGACGAAGGCCCCGAGGCCGAAGAGGGCGTGCACGATGGACGGGACGCCGGCGAGGTTCACGATCGCCATGTCGACCAGGCGCGCGAGGCGGCTGTTCCCCGCGTACTCCGACAGGTACATCCCCGCGAGCACGCCCACCGGCACCGAGAACAACAAGGAGACGCCGACCAACCACAGCGTGCCGACGATCGCCGGGAGGATCCCGCCCTGCGTCATTCCGGCGGTGGGCATCTCGGTGAGGAAGTGGAGCGTGAGCGCCGGGCTGCCCTTGTACGCGATGTAGAACACGATCGCGAGCGCCGGGAGCGCAGCCAGCGCCGTGGCCGCCGCGAGGCCGAGCTGCACCACCGACTCACGCCGGTGGCGCGCCTCGAGGGGTTCCAGCGGCAACGACGGCGCAGCGGATTCCATCCGCCGCCCTCATACCGGCGCATCTGTGACGAATACGTGACGGACCGGACAGGGTTCGGTGAACGAAGCGCACCGGGCGCGGGTTGGCCCGCGGTGGCCTCACTCCAGGCGCCACGCGGTCGCCCCTTCGACGCCCTCGGTCGGCGCCCCGAGCGCGGTGACGACGGCCTCGACGCACCCGACAGGCGCGAGCGCGTGATGAACCACCACCCACCGCACCCCGAGGGCCCGCAGGCCCACGCCGTCGGAGTCCGGGTCGACTCGCCCCGCGTCCGGCGCACCGGGGCGTGGCACCGGGAGGCCCCCGCACGCCCGCTGCAGGGCCCGGGCCTGGTCGCTGCGCGCGAGCACGGTGTCGGCGCCCTCGTAGTTCTCGGTGACCGGCTGTCGGTGGGTGAGCTGCCACATCCACGCGGGCCGCCGCGAGCCGACCTGCTCGGGCCGCACGCGGTTGTCGTCGACCGGGAGGTCGAGCACCGGGCCGTCCAGGACCAGCGCCGGCGGCACGGGGAGCGGCGCGGCCACCCGCGGCCAGCGGGTGGACGACAGCGCGAGGCTGTCCGCGAGCAGCACGCACGCCAGGAGCGGACCGATCGCGACGAGCAGCCAACGCCGCCCGGCGCCGGGGCCGGACGACGCCGGCGACATCGCCCCCGGGGGCACCGCAGCGGTCGGCCCGAAAAAACGTTCGGAGCACCAACGCTCCACTGCCGCGGCGCCGAGGCTGGCCGCGGCCGCCATGCACACGCTCGCCGGCCCCGCCGCGCGGTACCAGTGGGTGACGAATCGGGCGTGGGGCCACGCCTCGACCAGCCGACCCGCGGGCAACTTCAAGGCCTCACCGCCGAGAAGAACGGGCTCACCTCCGACGCGCAGCCAGTGGCCGAGCGCCAGGACGTACAGGGGCGTCGCGAGCGCGGCCCACGCCGCGCCGCGCCGGCCGGCGACCGCCGCCAGCCCGACGATCCCGACGCCGACGTACACGCTGTACGACGGCGTGAAGCGAACGGTGGACGGACCGAATCGCAGCAGGTCGATGCCGTACCGCTCCTGGATGCGCCACGCCCGGATGCGCGTGGGGTCGGACAACCCCGCGGCCCGGTCCTGCCACACCGCGAGGTGACCCAGGAGCTCGAGGAAGCTCGGGAGCACCATCAGGAGCGCGAGCCCGCCCGCGTAGAGCGCCTCCCGGCGCCGCACCCACAACGCCAGCGGTGCGGCGGGGACCAGGGCGAAGGCGGCGTGGTACCAGCCCGTGAGCGCGAAGGCGCCGAGCGTGGCCCCGGCGGCGAGCCAGACGCGAGGCCGCGGATCGTCGCGGAGCCGCACCATCGCCGCCAGGTGCAGCGCGTACCACCCCAGCGGCTCGGCTTCGGTGACCCCGAAGTCGATGGCGCCGCCGAGGAACGGCGACCACGCGACCGCGGCCAGCCCCACACAGGCCCCCGCCCGCGAGCGGGTGAGCACCCAGCCGAGCGTGGCGCCGCCCACCCCCCCGAGGACGACGTTGCCGATCGCCACGAGGTTCCACGCGGCGGTGGGGGACCACGCCCAGCCGAGCGCGAACCAACCCAGGTTCGGCGGGTCCATGAGGGGGAGGCTCCAGTCGGCCGGGAAGTCTGCTTGGAGGCCCGCCCACGCGTGCGCGAAGTACCACAGGTGGTTGTGGGTCTCGCCGATGGGGTCGCCCAGGAGCCCCGCGCGCTCCGGCCACAAGAAGAGCAGCGTCCCGACCAGCAGCACCGCGGCCAGCGTGCGCCACGGCGCTTCTTTCACCAGCCGCACTGGCGCAGGGCCGCGAGGACCCGGTCGGCGACGGCCTCGGCGCGCGGCCGGGACGAGAGCAGGTCCTGGCGGAGCTCGAGCTCGAGGTAGGGGAGGTTGCCCTCCCGGCCGTGGCGGGCGGCGCTGTAGATGAGCCCCTCCTTGCCCGAGTACGGCTCGTTCGGGGCGGTCCGCAGGCCGGCGGCCCCGAGCGCGCTCACCAGGGCGGCGGCGTGCTCGTCGTGCCGGTCGAACAGGACGCCGGCCTCGACTTCGCGCGGGGACCCTCGCCACACGGCGGTGAAGCTGTGCACCGAGAAGAGCAGGCGGGGGCGGCCGATCCGCACCATCGCGGCGACCGTCTGGTGGTAGGGCTCGTGGAACCGGGCCAGCCGCCGCCGGCGCTCGGCGAGGTCGAGCCGAGCGTTGAAGGACACTTCCCCGTCGTGGGTGCGGGCCAGGAACGCGGTCGGATCGTCCGGCGCGCGATTGACGTCGACCAGCAGGCGGGACGCCCGGGACAACACCGCGACGTCGGGGCCGCTGCGCGCGAGCCGGCGCGTGACCCAGGCCGCGCCGAGGTCGTAGCCCCAGTGCGCACGAAGCAGCGCGCGGTCGTCGAGCGTGGGCCGCCACGTGCGCGGCACCCGGTTGGACGCGTGTTCGCAGGTGTACAGGATGCAGCCCGCGGTGGGGCGGCCCAGGGTCTCGACCGCGTCCGAGAGCACGGCACGTGGGTAACCCGGTAGCACCCGGTGCCGGCTCCGGTGTCCACATCACGAACCTGGAGCGGACGTGCTGACCCTCTTCCTCTCGGCGGCCCTCGCCGACACCGTGACCCTCGACAACGGCTCGGTCCTCGTGGCCGACCTCGCCCGCTACGAGCTCGACGGCGACTGCCAGATGACCGTCACCGAGGGGGAGCTGCAGGGCGCAATCCTCATCGTGCCGTGCCACCGGGTCAAGGCCTTCGACCGTACGCGCCCCGCCGCGCCGGTGGTGCTGCGCGCGCCCACCCCCGACGTCGTGGCCACCGCCGAGCTCCCGGCCGGCATGCCCGACTCGATCGCCGCGCTCCGGGACGACGATTTCCTGACCCCGTTCCCGGTCGCCGACGCGCCGGTGGAGGACGCCCCCGAGGCCGGCGAGTGGGACACCGAAGAAGACGCGGTCGATCCCGACGCGGAGGAGGAGCCCGACCTCGAGGCCGCTGACGAGGTCGAGGAAGCCGAGGAAGCCGAGGAAGCCGAGGAAGCCGAGGGCGTCGCCGCGCCCGTGGCCGCCCCGGCCCCGCCTCCGGGCGGGCGTCACGTGGAATTCTGACCCTCGACGTGTGGTAGAAGGGGGCACCTCCCCAGGTGCACCTCGTGTTGGCCCTCCTCCTCCTCGGCGCCTGCAACGACGCCGGCTACGCGCTCGTGTCGATCTCCCCGATCTACGGGTGGACCGACGGCTGCGGCTCCATCACCTTGTCCGGGCACGGCTTCGGCAAGGAACTCGCGGCCTCGATCGGCGAGGCCGGCATCACCGGACTCACCACCCCCGACGACGCCGACGCGGTCGGCTACCAGGTGTACGGCGTCGTGCCTGCGGGGGCCAAGGGCCTCGCCGACGTGAGCTTGCGCTCCGACGGCGTGGAGTCGAAGCTCACGGGCACCTCCGGCTACTACTACGTGGAGTGCCCGGGGCCGGGCACGGTCGACACGGTGTCGCCGACCACGGGGCTCGCGGCCGGAAGCCTCGTGACCGTGTCGGGCTGCGGGCTCGACGCGGCCGCGATCACCGTGCGCCTGGTCGACGCGGCCGAGGTGCCGGTGGCCGCCGACGTCCCGTTGGTGTCCATGTGCGGCACGGGCGCGGCGAGCTTCGAAGCGCCCGCGCTGCCCGACGGCACCTACTACGTCGAGCTGGTTGACGTCGCGACCCAGGCGGTGCTCGCCGGGGCGCCCTGCGGCCCCGTCGACAGCGCCGACACGGCGTCCTCCTGCACCGACCACACCCTCACCTACGGGGAGGCCGAATGAGCCCGCTCCTCCTCCTCGCGCTCGTGGTCCCCTACGTCGAGGCCGCGCAGAGCGGCACGGTGCGGGGTTCGGTCACCGACGAGTCCGAGCTCGGCATCCCCCGCGCCACGGTCATCCTGCGCGGCCCGCTCATCGCGGGCGAGCTGGTCACCGAGTCCGACGACGAGGGCAACTTCCGGTTCGTGAACGTGCCGGTGGGCACGCACGAGCTGGAGGTGAAGAAGACCGGCTTCCCGAGCGCGGTGCGCAAGGTGCGGGTCAAGCTCGACGAGGCCGTCTTCGTTCCGATCGCGCTCGCGGTGGGCGGCGAGACGGTCTACATCGAGGAGGCCCTCCCGGTGCTCGACACCACGCGCAGCGCGGTCTCGACGCAGCTCGGCAAGGAGGCGATGGACCAGCTCCCGGTCGGCCGCAGCTACCAGGACGTCGTCAACGTGCTCCCCGGCGTGTCCGGCCGCGTGGACACCTCGTCGGGCGGCCCCGGCGACGGCAACCCGAGCGTGCGCGGCGAAGGCCAGTACGGCAACAACTACCTGCTCGACGGCATCAGCACCCGCGATCCCGCCACCAAGACCTTCGGCACCAACGTCAACTTCGACGCCATCCAGGACGTCCAGGTGTACACCGACGGGGCGCCGGCCGAGTTCGGTCAGGCCACCGGCATGACGGTCAACGTGGTCACGCGCGACGGTGGTGACGAACACTTCGGGAGCGCGGCCTACTTCTTCGGGACCGATGCTTCGGGTGGAACCTACAAGATCCTCGACCCGGAGCTGGGCGAGGAGGTCGACACCGCCAAGCGCGACTTCTCTTCGCACTCGGTGTCGCTCCTCGCCGGTGGCCCCATCGCGAAGGAGAAGGTGTGGTACCTGGCGTCGCTCGACCTCGGCACGAGCACCATGACCTACGAGGGGCAGGATGCCGACTCCCCGTACCTGGCGCACGACGGAGGGATGTTCGCGAAGATCACGTGGTTTGCGACCCCCGACGTCAAGCTGCGGTACCAGTTCAACGGCGCCGTCCAGAATATCGACAACTCGATCACCTCCTCGTTGGTGCTCCCCGACGCGCAGGAGCAGTATGCGTCGCGCGACATCGGCAACCAGGTGCAGGCGGTGTGGCGGCCGGCGGCGCTCACCGAGCTCGACCTCAAGGTGATCCACAGCCTCAGCGAGCTCGACGTGGTGCCGATGGGCGGCGACTCCGAAGCGGCGCAGGTGCAGGACGCCAACGGGCGCTACACCGGGAACGCGGCCGCGTTCGACTACAACGACCGCACGCGCGCCGGCTTCTCGTTCACGCTCACCCAGCTCGCCAACCAGGCGCTCGGTGATCACCGCATCAAGGCGGGCATCGAAGCGTGGGAGCTGGCCGAGACCCGCGACCTGCAGTGGACGGGCCCCGGCGACGGCCTCATCGGCACGGCGCAAGAGGGGTACCCGTGCACCGGCCCGGACTACCAGAACTGCTACTCGCGGCAGGAGTTCAACTACGTCGGCCCGCTCACGCACCGGGGCGTGATCATCGGCATGTTCCTGCAGGACGACTGGCAGCCGATCGACACGCTCACCATCAACGCCGGGGTGCGCGCCGATCACGAGTCCCTCTTCACGAGCGAGGGGCTCGAGATCGTGGACCAGTGGATGCCGGCGCCGCGGCTCGGGATCGCCTGGGATGCGACGGGCGACAACAAGACGCGGGTCACGCTCAACGCCGGCCAGTACTACGACGTGAGCGGCAACAGCTTCGCCGAGTGGGGCGATACGCGCACCAGCGCCGGCTACTCCTACTTCTACGGTCCGTATTCGCAGACGGAGCCGTACTTCGTGCAGGGGGGCGGTTCGCTCTTGTACTGCACCGAAGCGAGCCTGGAGCAGCTCGAGGGCGACGAGCGCGACGCGGCCGACGCCGCGTGTTTCGGGGACTTGCGCCCCTACCACCTGGACAAGCTGGTGCTCGCGGTCGACCGCGAGCTGTTCCCCACGTTCGCGATGGGGATCCGCGGGATCGTCTCGCAGACGGTCGACCTCCCCGAGGACGTCAACTACGACGACGCCACCTGGGTGATCACCAATCCGCCGACGAAGCGCCGGGACTACTGGGCGCTCGAGGTGACCGCGACCAAGGAGTTCGACAAACACTGGCAGCTCCTCGCCAGCTACACGATCTCCGAGTCCAAGGGCACGCTGCCCGGGCAGTTCGAGATGCCGGCGGGCGAGGGGTTCGGGGGCAACGGCAACGAGGTCGGCGTCTGGGGCGACGACATCGGCAACCCCGAGACGCGCGCCGGCTACTTCGATGCCGGCTACGGCGAGTACGTCGCCGGCTACTACGGCCTGGGCAGCTACTCCTCCGACGCCGGGTTCTACGGGTATCTGCCGTACCACTCGTTACACTCGGTGAAGGTCAGCGGCAGCTACACGCTGGACACCGGCCGGTTCCACCACACCGTCGGCGCGGTGTACGAGTTCGACTCGGGGCACGCCTGGCAGAAGTACGGTTGGGTGCCCAACTACCAGTCCTACAACTCGATGCCCGAAGGGCGCGGCACGCGGTTCATGCCCGCGGTGCACTACTTCGACCTGCACTTCGGCGAACGGTTCGCGATCGACGACAAGCGGAGCGCCGAGGTGTCGGTGGACGTGTTCAACCTGTTCGACCTGGCCGAAGCGGTCACCGCGTACGACAGCGACGACGAGAACTTCGGCAAGACGTTGTACCGCCAGGAGCCGCGCAGCATCCGGGCCTCGGTGAAGGTCGAGTACTGAGAGCGACCCCGTCGCGGACGCGCCGGTCTCCACGCCGAGCCGCTTCACTTCGGTCGCCACGCCCTCCAAAATACTGCTCGAAGCTCGACGCCGCCTCGCTCACCGACCTGCGCCGGTGCAGCAAGCCCCTCGCGGTTCGGCGTCCTGCCGTTGTGCCAAACGCCGCCCGTCGGTGGCCGGTTCGGTGACGCGGCGGCCTCCACCCCTGCGAAGACGCCCACCCGCGCCCCGGGGCGCCGCGTCTTGCCCGGCGCCCCGCGCCGCCATCCTGCGGCGGCCCTCACCAGGAGTCCCCGTGGCCAACCCGACCGTGACCTTCGACACTTCCGAGGGCAGCTTCGTCGCCGAGCTCTTCGTCGACAAGATGCCGCTCACCGCCGGCAACTTCATCCAGCTCGCCAAGTCCGGC
>SXOM01000198.1 GCA_005776735.1 Pseudomonadota bacterium | reverse complement strand
GGCGACACCGGCGACACCAGCGACACGTCGGACACGGGGACGATCGACACCGGCGACACGTCGGACACGGGGACGGTCGACACCGGCGACACCGGCGACACGTCGGACACGGGGACGGTCGACACCGGCGACAACGGCGCCGGCACCACCGACTCCGCTTCGGGCGGGGCCGGCGACGCCGAGCCGGGCTG
Source organism: Pseudomonadota bacterium (assembly GCA_005776735.1). Classification (GTDB taxonomy): domain Bacteria; phylum Myxococcota_A; class UBA796; order UBA796; family SXON01; genus SXON01. The sequence continues at coordinate 2,802 of SXOM01000198.1, read as the reverse complement.
GTACGGCGGCGCGTGTGGGTGTGCGACGGACTCCGGCGCGCGCGGCGCGGCGGGGCTCCTGGCGGTCGCGGCGGCCGTGGCCGTGCAACGCCGGAGGACGTCGTGATGCTGGTGTTGTGGGCCGTCGCCCTCGGCGCCGAAGTACCGGCGCTCAACGCGCAGGTCTTGCCGCTGAGCCTCGATGGACGGGCCGGCTTCGCCCTGGACGATGGCGTCATCGCGCCGGACCGGCAGCTCTCGGGTCGGTTGCTCTTCCAGTACGTCAACCGGCCGCTGGTGGCCACGTACGAGGACGGGCGCGTGGTCGCGGGGCTGTCCGATGTTCTGGCGCTCGACGTCTTGCCGAGCCTCACGCTCGGGCGCGTCCGCGTGGGTCTCGATGTCCCCATCTTCTTGGGCACCTGGGGCGACGAGCTGGCGGGCGCCGCGCAGTTCGGCGACCTGGCCGTCGACGCGCGGTACGCCCTCTTGGACCCGGACCGCTCCCCGTTGGGTCTCGCACCCTCGATCCGGGTGGCGCTCCCCACCGCCGGCACCGTCGCCCCGCTCGGGAGCGGGGGCTTCGACGGTTCTTTCGGCGTGGCGGCGTCGAGGAGCCACGGGCCGTGGCTTTTCGCGGCCAACCTCGGCGTGCACGTGTTGCCCGAGGTGCAACTGGAGAACGCGACGTGGGGGAGCCAGGTCGCGCTCCGTGGGGGCGCTTCGCGGGCCCTCGGTGACACCTTCGGCGCCTCGGCGGAGGTGGCGGCTCAGGTCGGCCTCGCCGACTCCGGAGGCGACCCTGCGGCCTCGCCGGTCGAGGTCCTGGTCGGGGGCTGGGCTCGGCTCCCGTCCGACCTGGTGGTCCGCCTGGGCGCCGGGCGCGGCCTGACCCGCGGCATCGGCGCCCCCGCGGCGCGGGTGCTGCTCGGGGTGGCGTACGAGCCGTCCATCGTCCGCGACCGTGATCGGGACGGGGTGCTCGACGCCGTCGACACCTGTCCGGCGGCGCCGGAGGACAAGGACGACTTCGCCGATCTGGACGGCTGCCCCGACCCGGACAACGACGCGGACGGCGTCGCAGACGCGACGGACGGTTGCCCCGCGGTCGCCGAGGACCGGGACGGTTGGGAGGACGACGACGGCTGCGCCGATCCGCTCACCGTCGTCACCGTGCGACTCCTGGGGGAACAGGGCCAGCCGCTCGATGGCGGCACCGCGCGTGTGGGTGAATTCATCAACCACGGGGCCGAGGGCACCACGGGCCTGTCGCCCGGCACCTACACGTTGGTGGGCGAGGCCCCCGGGCACCACTCCGGCGCGATCGGGTTCGATGTGTCGGACGGACCGCCGCGCGAGGTGGTGCTGCGCCTCACGGCGGTTCCGCCGCCCAAACCCACCGAAAGCAGCCGAGTGGTCATCACCGCGGCGAAGATCGAGTTCTGGGACAAGATCTACTTCGACACGGGAAAGACGACGATCCGGGCGCAGAGTCACCCCTTGCTGACCGACATCGCGGCCGCGTTGCGCGACCACCCCGAGCTCCGCAGCGTCCGAATCGAGGGGCACACCGACAGTCGCGGGGACGCCAAGAAGAACCAGAAGCTCTCCCAGGGGCGCGCGGATGCGGTGCGCAAGTGGCTCGTCGCGGCGGGGGTCGCCCCCGAGCGCCTCCTTGCCGAGGGCTTCGGCGAGTCGCGTCCGCTCGATGCGGCCGAGACGAGCGTCGCGTGGGACCTGAACCGCCGGGTCGAGTTCGTCATCGTGGAGCGGCGACCTTGAGCTCGCCCGGCTTCGTGGTGCACCACACCGGCGGTGATGCGACCTGGGCGTTTGCTCTCCGCGACGCGGGTTGGCAGCACGTGGTCTGCGTCGAGCCCGACCCCCAGGTGGCCGTGCGCCTGCTCCTCGCGGGCCTTCCGGTCCGCGAGGCGGAGCTCTCCCCCTCCGAAGCGCGCTGCCTACGCGGGCACCTGGCGCTGTTGTGGATCGCGTCCGGCTCCGCCGGGCACCACGAGCTCGCCTTCGGGATTCGCGTACTGATGGCGGTCGACGCGTTCGCCCCGACCTGGGTAGTGTTGTCCCGACCCGTGCAAGCTTCGGGCGTCGAGCCAGGGATCGACGCCTTGGCTGCGGAATTGGGGACTCGGCGCAAGTTCGTCGACACAGTGGTGATCGGCGACGCGCGGGTGACCTGGGCAGGGCCGATTCGCCTGCCTCCTCCCGAGGGGCCACCGCGGGCCGCCGAGCTCACCGCCCGGTTGGCCAGGGCGCACTCCGCGTGGACCGCCTCTGCGCTTGTCCCGGTGGCGGCCTCCTCCTGACGGGCGCGCGCCGCGCGGCGGTCAGGGCCGCGAGCGGCTCGCCGCGTTCGGGACGGTCGCGGCGCGGCGCCCAGACCGTGTTCCACGTGGAACATCGGGGCGGCTCGCCGCGACCGCGCTGGAAGGCGGCCGGATCCGGCGCGCGCCGCGCGGCCGTCAGCGCAGCGGCTTGGAGACGAAAACCCGCTTGGCGCCGGGCGTCGGCTCGCCGACGGGGGCGAAGCCTTCCTCGCGGTACAACGACAGCGGCCCGGTGAACTGGTGCATCGCCGCGTCGTCGCCGGGGACGGTCGCCCAGGCGTTGACGGCGTGGCAGCCCTCGGCGGCGAGGGCTTCGCATGCGAAGCGCAACATCGCTCGGCCCACGCCGGTGCGGCGGTGGTCGAGGGCCACCATGAAGCAGGCGACGGCGCCCTCGTGCGCGTCGGTGCCCCACCGGGTGCCGACGGGCGAGACGAACCGGGTCGCCGGACCGAAGTGGAGCCAGCCGACCGTGGTG
>SXOM01000197.1 GCA_005776735.1 Pseudomonadota bacterium | reverse complement strand
GCCGGTGGCCTCGGCCTCGCCGAGCCGCCCGCCCGCCTTCTTGAGCTCGCCGCGGTCGCGGTGGGCGCCGGCGATGCGCAACAGCAGCTCCACCTTCCGGGTCGGGTCGGCCTCGGTGGCGAGCGCCTCCTCCCACGCCCGCAAGGCCGCGTCCAGCTCGCCGCGGGTCCACGCCGCGTCGCCCGCTTCGGCACCCCCGGCCCACGCGGGCCAGGGCGCCGCGGCCAGCACCGCCAGGCCCGCCAGGGTGGCCAGGAAGTCGCGGCGCCGGGTCACAGGTCCAGCGCCGCGAGCTGTTGACGGGCTTCGGCCATGCGCGAATCGGCCGTCAGGGCCTTCTGGAACGACTCCCGCGCCCTGGGCAGCTCGTGGTTGTCCAGGGCGATGAGGCCCTCGGACAACGCCATCGCGGCCTCGAGCGGCTTGGACTCGCTCGCCGCCGCGGCCAGGGCCGGGAGCGCCGCGAGCGCGCCGGGGACCAACGACGCGAGCTTGTCGCGGAAGCTGCCCGCGAGGCGCCGCTCCAGGTCCATGAACTCCGCGATGCCGCCGTTGGCCCCGTTGGCGTGGAGCACCTCGCCGGTCTCGACCTTGACCAGCCGGGCGTCGACCCGCAGGGTGCCCGCGAGGCTGAAGTAGGACCCGAGCACCAGGTACTCGGCGCCGAGCAGCTTCCCGACCTTGGCGCTGGTGTCCTTGTCGGCGACCGAGCTGTGGCCGAGCTTCAGCTCGTCGAGCACCGCCTGGAGCTGCGTGCGCTCGACCACTTTCACCCCGCCCGCGCCGATCAGATCGCTGGTGAGCATCTGCGCGAGGCCCACCTTGAGCGGCTCGAGCTCCGGGTTTCCCTGGTTCTGGAAGTAGAGCACCGCGACGGTGCCCGGCCCCGCGAACGCGCGCCCCATCAGGGCGAACCACACCAAAACCACGCCGAGGTACCTCACGCGTCGTCTCCTGCCCGCGCACGGGCGTAGAGGTGTACCCCGAGCAGGCCACACAGGATGGCGCCCAGGGTGGGGGCGAGGTCGAGCACCAGGCCGTCGGTGAGGCCGAACAGCACCGTGGACCCCGCGAGGAGCACGCCGCACAGGGCGGTCCAGAAGACCAGGTGGAGCGCCCGGTTCCGGCGCCCCGACACCAGCACGGCCACGAGCGCCGCTACCGCGGCCACCCACGCGGTGACCCCGTCGATCCGGCGCAGGTGGCGGCCACTCAGGAGCGTGTCGATGATCTGCGCCTGCACGCGCACACCGCTCATGTCGGCCTGCTGCATCGCGGGGAAGCTGTACGGGGTCACGAAGTGGTCTCCGCCGGCACCGTCGACCCGCCCGACCAGCACGACCTTCCCGCCGAGCGACTGCTTCAGGTCGTCGGGCACGGCGATGGGCAGGTCCAGACCCAGCGTCTTGCCGAGCGCCGACTCGCCCAGGCTCCGCAGCAGCCGCGCGCCGCTGATCGCCGGGATGTGGTCCGCGCCTTCGGCCCCGCGGAAGTTGATGGAGAGGTCGGCGTGCAGCGGGAGCGGGCTGCCCGGCAGGCCGAGGTCGGCGGTGGAGGCGGTGCACACCACCGGCGTCCCGCCGCACCGCGAGCCGAGCGCCGCGGTGAGCTCGGCGGGCGCGCCCCCCGCGACCTGCAGCCACGCCGCCGCGAGGGCCATCGACGGGGTGGGCGCGTCGTCGTCCTGGAAGCCGCCCACGAGCCCCAAGGGGAACGCCCCCGCCAGGCGCGCGCGGGAGACCGACGCCACCAGCGGCACCGCGCTCACGCTCATCTCTCCGGAGAACAGCGTCTGCTCCTCCTGGCCGAGGTTGGCGTAGGCGGTGGTGGCCACGCCGTTGAGCACGCTGGCGGCCGCGAAGGGGGTGGCGTCGTCCCCGCGGCCGGGGGTGAACCGCTCCGCCGCGACCACCCGGCCGTGGGCGCTGGTCGCCGCCACCAGCACGTCGTCGCCGGCGGCGGGGAGGTCGGTGAGCACGTCGAGCACCACCACCTTGGCGCCGGCGCTCGTGAGGAACCGCACCACCTCGGCCAACAGTGCGCGCGGGGTGCGCGCCGGCTCGGGGTCGGCCGGGTCCCACAGGTAGAACGTCTCCTCGTCCAGCGCGATGATCGCCACCTGGTCGCTGACCGGGGCCGGACCGCGGACCTTGAAGTACAGGCCCTCGATGCGTCCGTCCAACACGACGAACGCGAGCGCACCGAGCGCGAGCGCGGCGGCGACGTTGACGACCACCTCGTGCGCCACGTCGCGCCCGATGCGCGCGACCGCGTCGAGGACGTCGGCGGCGCGTTCGCGCCACACGTTCAAGGGCGCACGCCGGCGAGCTTCTCGTAGTCGTCCACCAGGTCGGTGACGCCCGCCGCCTCGAGGGTGGTCAGCGCGTCGGTCGCGTACCCGCCGAGGAACAGGGCGCCGGCCACCGCGGCGGCGCGGTCCTTCGGGTCGGCGACCGTCTCGGCCTTCACCGCCGCCACGATCGCGTCGGCCTCGGCGCGCGGGACGACGCGGAACGTGCGCTCGCTGGAGCCCACCGTGACCGCGTACGTGCCCGGGGAGAGCGGGCCGGCGAGCGCGACGCGGTCGGTGCCCTTGCCCGACCACACGACGGTGTCCGCGCGCAGGTCGGTGAGCTTCACGTCTTGCTCGCCACAGGCGTCGCACGTCCACCGCACCTCGCGCACCTCGACCGCCGGGGCGTTCGGGACCGGCCGCAAGAGGCTCGGCCCGGCGGCCCGCGCCGCCCCCGCCGCCGCGAGCGAGGTGCGCTTCTGCAGCAGCTCCCCGACCTTGTCACCGCCGGTGGTCGGGGCCTTGAACGCGGTCGGATCGACCACCCGGGGCCCGTCCACCGCGAAGGCGCCGCCCTGGCGGAGCATCACCACGCGCGAGCCGGCGGCGAGGTCGAGGCTCTGCGTCGCGGCGAGGATGAACGGCGGCGACGGCGCCGGGGAGCGGGTCTTCCCGTCGACGACCGTGACGGTGCCGACGACGGAAGTGACCATTGCCGGCGGCGGGTCGCCGGCGAGCGCGAACAGGACCATGAGGAGCATCCGCCGAGCGTACCCCATCGGTTAGGCCCCCGCCCCCGGAGTCCCCATGGCGCGCACGACCTCCCCGACCCCCGCCGAGAGTGCTCCCACCGACCTGAGCGCGCTGTTGCGGCCCCGTTCGGTGGCGGTCATCGGCGCCTCCAGTCGCCGCGGCACCATCGGCGCCGAGATCGTCCACAACCTCATCCACAGCGGGTTCGTCGGGCCGGTCTACCCGGTCAACCCCAACGCCCTCGCGGTGCAGTCCGTGCGGGCGTGGCCCGACATCGGCTCCATCCCCGACCCGGTCGATCTCGCGGTGCTCGTGGTGCCGCGCGACCACGTGCTCCCGGTGGTCGAGGCGTGCTTGCGCAAGGGGGTCAAGGGGCTCCTGGTCATCACCGCCGGCTTCAAGGAGACCGGCGCCGAGGGCGCGGAGCTCGAGCGCACCATCGCGCAGAAGGTGCGCGCCGCGGGCGCGCGGATGGTCGGTCCGAACTGCCTGGGCATCGTCACCACCGAGGCCGGCACGCGGCTCGACGCCACGTTCGCGCCCACCTTCCCGCCCGCCGGCACGGTGTCGGTGGCCAGCCAGTCCGGCGCGCTCGGCGTGGCGATGCTCGACTATGCCAAGGAGCTGAACATCGGCATCCGCGACTTCGTGAGCATGGGCAACAAGGCCGATGTCAGCGGCAACGACCTGCTCCAGTGGTGGGGCGCCGACCCCGAGACGCAGGTGATCCTCCTGTACCTCGAGAGCTTCGGCAACCCCGCCCGGTTCCGCGAGCTCGCGCGCGAGGTCAGTCGCCGCAAGCCCATCGTCGCGGTCAAGAGCGGGCGCAGTGCGCGTGGCCTCGTCGCCGCCTCCAGCCACACCGGTTCGCTCGCGGGGGCCGACGCGGCGGTGCAGGCCTTGGTGGAGGACACCGGCATCCTGCGCGTCGACACCGTCGAGGAGCTGTTCGACATGGCCGCGTTCCTGGCGCACCAGCCGATCCCGCGCGGCCGCCGGGTCGCCATCCTCACCAACGCGGGCGGGCCGGGCATCCTCGCGACCGACGCCTGCGAAGCCCTCGGCCTCGTCGTCGCCGACCTCCCCCCCGCGCTCACGGAGCGGCTCCGCGGCGAGCTGCCCCCGGCCGCCAGCGTGCGCAACCCGGTCGACATGATCGCCTCCGCGACGCCCGCGCAGTTCGAGCTCTGCGCCCGCGAGCTCCTCGCCGACGACGCCATCGACGCGCTCATCGTGCTCTTCGTCCCGCCGATCACCACCGATGCCGAGGCGGTGGGACAGGCCATCGTCCGCGGGGCTGCCGGCATGCAGAAGCCGGTGATCTCCTGCTTCATGGGCCGCCACGGCGTACCCGCGGCGTTGTCCCAACTCCAGGCCGGCCACATCCCGTCCTACGCCTTCCCCGAGAGCGCGGTGCAGGTGCTCGCGCGCGCGGCCCGCTACGGCGAGTGGCTCGCCAAACCGCCGGGTCGCCCGCTGGTTCCGGCCGGCATGGACCTGGAGGCGGCGTGCGCGGTCGTGCGCGCCGCCGCGGCGCGGGCGGGCGAGGGGTGGTTGGCCCCGGCCGAGGTCGAGGCCGTGCTGCGCGCCGTGGGGGTCCGCCAACCCGGCGCCCTGGTGGCCCGCGACGCTGGCGAAGCGGCGATGCACGCGCGTAGGCTCGGCTTCCCGGTGGTGCTCAAGCTCGTGTCCGACACCATCACCCACAAGTCCGACGTGGGCGGCGTGAAGGTCGACCTGCGCAACGAGTCCGACGTGTTCAACGCCTGGGACTCCATCGCCGCCGCCCTGGCCGAGCGGGGCCTGGGCCCGATGCCGGGCGGGCTGGTGCAGGCGATGGTGAGCGGCGGCGTCGAGACGATCGTGGGCGTCACGCGCGACCCCACCTACGGGCCGCTGGTGATGTTCGGCCTCGGAGGCGTGCAGGTGGAGCTGTTGCGCGACGTGGCGTTCCGGCCGGCGCCGCTGGACGATCGTTCCGTCGGCGAGCTGGTCCGCGGCATCCGCGGCTTTCCGCTCCTCCAGGGCTTCCGCGGCAGCACGCCCGCCGACGTGGCCGCCCTGGAGGACGTGCTCTCCCGCGTGGGCGCGCTGGCGGCCGCCTGCCCGCAGCTCCAGGAGCTCGACCTCAACCCGGTGCGCGTGCTCGCGGCGGGCGCCGGTTGTGTCTGCCTCGACGCCCGCATCCGGGTGGCCGGCGAGTAGGCGCCCGGGGGCGGCGCGCCGCGACCGTCCCGGCCTCGATCGAGGCCGGCGCGCGCCGCGCGGTCGCGCGCGCTACCGGACCCAGACGTACACGTCGTCCAGTCCGAAGCTCTCGTCGGTGCTCCCCTGGTCGAGCGTGCTGCCGGCGAGCACGTTGATCGTGCTCGCCGAGTGCGCCAGCGTCTCGCTCACCGGCCACAACGAGTCGTACGAGCCGTAGTAGCCGCGGTTCCAGCCGCAGACCTCGCTGTAGCTGGAGCTGTGGTTGTTCAGCGCCAGGCTCCACAGGGTCGAGCCGTCGGCCGCGACCCACGCCGTCTCGCCGTCCCACGAGTCCAACGCGATGTACTCGGCCTCGACCCACGCTTCGGTGTGCGTGATGGCGTAGGTGCTCAGGTCGATGTCGACGGTCGTGCCCGCGAGCACCCCGTAGCCGCCGAGCATGTTGCCCCACGCGCCGCACGTGGTGGTGGTCGTGGTGCTCCACCCCGGGTCCGAACCGGACTCGAAGTCGTCGGAGAAGAGGAGGGTCCACCCGCCGCCGTCGGTCGTCATGTCGCACTCGGTCTCCGTCGCGGTGCCCGCGAAGTCGATCCAGTACGCGCCATCGGTCGACGCGATGCCGTCGTTGAGCAGCTCCAAGCACGAGTCCCACGGACAGAGGACGTCGCTGCCGGGGTAGATCGCCGCGGCGGCGTCGTCGCAATCCCAGTCGTTGTCCACCGTGTCGGCGGGCTGCGCGCAGTCCACGACCGCCACGTCGCCGTAGCCGTCGCCGTCGTCGTCTTCGTACCAGGTGTCGGTGGCCAGGCCGTCGTCGGCCACGGTGTCGCAGTCCTGGTCGACGTCGTCGCACACCTCGGCGGCGCCCGGATTCACCGTGGCGTCGCCGTCGTCGCAGTCGGTGTCGGACGCGACATACCCGCTCGGGGCGGAGCACGCGGCGTCGGTGACGCCCGCGTCGCCGTAGCCGTCGCCGTCGCTGTCGGCGTACCACGTGGTCTCGACGCCCTCGTCGACGGCGGTGTCGCAGTCGTCGTCGACTCCGTTGCACAGCTCGGTGTCCGCCGGGCTCACGTCGGCGTCGGTGTCGTCGCAGTCGGTGTCATCGGCGACGTAGCCGGCCGGCGCGCTGCACCCGAGCGTGGTGTCGCCGGTGTCGCCGTAGCCGTCGCCGTCGGTGTCGGCGTACCAGGTGTCGGCGTCGGCGGCGCTGTCCTCGTCGGTGGCGCCGTCGCAGTCGTCGTCGATTCCGTTGCAGAGCTCGGTGCCCGCGGGGCTCACGTCGGCGTCGGTGTCGTCGCAGTCGGTGTCGTCGGCGACGTACCCGGCGGGGGTGGTGCACCCGAGCGTGGTGTCGCCGGCGTCGCCGTAGCCGTCGAGATCGGCGTCGGCGTACCAGGTGGACGCGTCGCCGGCCGCGTCTTCGTCGGTGGAGCCGTCGCAGTCGTCGTCGATGCCGTTGCACAGCTCGGTCTGGCTCGGC
>SXOM01000196.1 GCA_005776735.1 Pseudomonadota bacterium | reverse complement strand
GGTCGCGAGCCGGGGCGGGCGGGCGCCCGGCGGCGGTGCGGGCGCGGGGCGCGAGGCGCGAGGCGGAAATCCTCCGGCGCTCATGACCCGTAATATAAGCGCCGCCGGATTTCCGCGCCGGTTCGCCGCCGCCGCCTCGCTCACCGACCTTGGGCCGGCGCGCCCCCCCCTCGCGCCGTCCCCCTCCGCTGCTCTGGCTCGCCGCCGCGGCCACGCCCACCAAAATACAGCTCGAAGTTCGACATCGCCACGCTCACCGACCTGGGCCGGTGCAGCAAGACCCTCGCGGTTCGGCGTTCCCCCCGTTGGGCCAAACGCCGCCCCTCGGCCGCCGGTTCGGTGACGCGGCGGGTGACGGGTCGGGGGAAATTGGCCGAGCGGGCCGCCGGGTCGCCGCTTGCGGCGAACTGGCGGGGGAGCGAGCGCCAAGTTCACCCGGCCCGGCAGGACCCGGGGGTGACTTCGTTGTGCAACACGCCTCGCCGGGCGTTTGCCCCGCCGCGAGACGCCGACCCGCGCCCCGGGTCGCCGCGTCTTGCCCGGCCCACCGACCGGACGCGCCGTGCGTCAGCCGAGCTCGCTGCGGTAGGTCACCAGCTTGTTGATGAGCCCGTAGTCGCGCGCCTCGGCGGCGCTCAGCCAGAAGTCGCGATCGGCGTCGACGGTGATCTGGTCGAACGGACGGCCGGTGTGGGTCTCGACGATGCGGTTGTACCGTTCGCGGAGCTTCACGATCTCCCGCGCGGTGATCTCGATGTCGGCGGCCTGCCCGCGGGTGCCGGTGCTCGGCTGGTGCAGGAGGAACCGGCAGTGCTGCATGCCGTACCGCTGCCCGTCGTCGCCGGCGAGGTAGATGAGGACCGCGGCCGACGCCACGATGCCGTTGGCGATGGTGCGGACCGGCACGCTGGAGAACCGCAGCAGGTCGTACAGCGCAAAACCGGTGTCGGCCGAGCCGCCCGGCGAGTTCACGAAGACCGTGACCGGCGCGGCGGGATCGATCTGCTCCAGGGCGAAGAGCATCGTGGACACCCGCCGGTACAGCTCGTCGGACACGGGCTCGGCGACCACGATGGTGCGGGCGCGGAGCACGTGCTCGGTGAGGCGGCCGAGGTCGGTGGGGCTGGCGGTCGGGCGCTCGTCGTCGTCGGCGAGGCGGGGGCGGTTCGGGTTCATGTCGCGCAGGCTAACCGGCCCGAGCCGGCGTTACGCTCCGGGGATGATGCTCCTGCTCCTGGCGTGCACCACCCCCACCGGCGACGAGCCCGACACCGGTGCCGCGGACTCCGGGGCGGACACCGCGGAGAGCGCCGAGACCGGCGACTCGGCCGACACCGCCGACACCGACACCGGCGAGGCGGCGCCGCCGTTTGCGGGCCTGCACCTCTCGCCCCCCGGCCTGGTCGACCCCTCGCTCCCGTACTGGGCCCGCGTGGCCGACGCGGCGGCGCGCACCGGCGGCGTGGTCTTCGTCGACCCGTCCAATGGTCCGGGCACCAGCGAGATCGAAGCGTGGTCCACGGCCGTGGCCGACGCCCGCTTCGCCGGTGCGCGTGTGGTCGGGTTCGTGGACACCGACGGCGGCACGCGCGACGCCGGCGACGTGGAGCGCGACCTGGGCCGGTGGTTTGCGTGGTACGAGGTCGATGGTGCGTGGTTCGACACCGAGGGGGCGACCGACTGCGCCGCCGCGACCGCGGCGCACGCGGTCTCCGCGGCCGAGGCCGACTCCCGCGACGACGACGACGATGCCCTGGTGGCGGTCCGCACCGCGTTCGACTGCGAGGGGCTCACCGCGTTCGCCGAGCTCGTCGTGGTGTCCGAGCCGTTCACCGCCTTCACGGCCCGCAGCCCGTGGCCCTGGGCGGCCACGGTCGGGCCCGAGCGGCTGGTGGCGTGGGTCACCGCGGTCCCGCCCGGTCAGGAAGAGGCCGCGCTCACCCAGGCGCGGGCGCTCGGCTTCGGCCACGTGTGGATCACCGACCAGTCCGGGGCCGAGCCGTTCGGCGTGGAGCCGCAGGGCCTCGACGCGGTGATGGCGCTGGTGCTCGGCGCGCCGGGATAACGCCGCGTCATGGAACTGGACGAGCTGGTCCGCCTGACCCTGGCGGAGGACGTCGGCCCCGCCGACCTCACCACCGAAGCGTGTGTGTCGGAGGCGTCGCAAGGGCGTGCGCGCCTGTACGCCAAGGAGCCCCTCGTGCTCAGCGGGCACCGCGCCGCGGCCGAGGTCTTCCGGCAGCTCGGCTGCGCCTACACCGTGGTCGTGCCCGACGGCGGCGACGCGGGCCCGGACGACACCGTGGCGTGGGTGGACGGGCCGCTCCGCGGGCTCCTCACCGGCGAGCGGGCGGCGTTGAACTTCCTCATGCGGCTCTCTGGAGTCGCGACACACACCCGCGCGGCGGTCAGCCGGGCGCCGGGCCTCAAGCTGGTCGACACCCGCAAGACCACCCCGTGCCTGCGGCGACTGGAGAAGGCCGCGGTGCGGCACGGCGGCGCGGGCAACCACCGGTTCGGGTTGTTCGACGGGGTGATGATCAAGGACAACCACATCGTGGCGGCGGGGGGGATCCGCGCCGCGGTGGCCCGCGTGCGCGCGGCGGCCCACCCGCTCCTGCGCGTCGAGGTCGAGGTGGAGTCGATCGCCGAGCTGCACGACGCCATCGCCGCCGGCGCCGACGACGTCCTGCTCGACAACATGGACGACGCCACGCTCGCCGAGGCGGTGCGGGTCGCGGCCGGCCGCGTGCGCCTCGAGGTGTCGGGCGGCATCACGCCCGAGCGGCTGCCGGTGCTCCGCGCGTTGCAGGTCGACCGGGTGAGCATGGGGGGCCTCATCCACCGCGCTCGCTGGGTCGACCTCAGCATGCGCATCCTGCCCGCGTGATCCGCGCCCTCCTCGAGCGCCCGGCGCCCGAGTACACGATCGAACCGTCGTCCGGCCGGGTGCGCTTCACGTTCCTGGGCACCGCCGGCTTCGTCGTGCAGAGCCAGGCGCGCACGTTCGTGCTCGACCCGTACCTGTCGCGCCCCGGGCTGTTTCGGACCGCGTTCGGCCGGTTGCCGGTGGATCGTGAGCGTCTACGCCGCTACATCCCGGCGGCCGACGAGGTCCTGGTCGGCCACAGCCACCACGACCACGCGCTCGACGCCCCCGACCTGTGCCGTCAGACGGGGGCCCGGCTCCTGGGCAGCGTGTCCACCGCGCACCTCGCGCGGGCCGCGGGGCTCGACGACGGGCAGGTGGTCGTGGTGCGCCCCGGCGAAGCGGTCGTGTGCGGTGCGGCCTGCGCGACCGCGTGGCGTTCCCGCCACGGCAAGGCGCTCTTGGGGCGCGTGCCGCTGCCGGGGGAGATCACCGCGCCGCCCCCGTGGCCGCCGCGCGTGTGGCATCTTCGCCACGGGGCCGTGTACCATTGGCAGCTTCAGTTGGAGGGGCTGTCGGTGCTGCACGTCGACTCGGCCGACTTCCTCGACGAGGAGTTGGTCCCCGCCGATGTGCTCCTGCTCTGTGCGGTCGGGCGCCAGTACCGGAAGGACTACACACGTCGCTTGTTGGAGCGGGTGCGGCCGAAGGTGGTGATCCCCTGCCACTGGGACGACTTCACCCTCCCCATCGAAGCCCCGCCGCGGCAGCTCCCCGGGGTGGACGTGGAGGGGTTCGTCGAAGAGATCCGCGCGGCGGGGGCGCGGCCGGTGGTCCTGGCGCCGCTCCAATCGTGGTGGATGTAGGCGGGGGCGCTGCGCCGCGACCGGTCCCGAGGTCGGGCCGAAGCGGGCGCGCAGCGCGCTCGGGCGCGGGGCGGCCCCGGAGTCGTTCGGGACGGTCGCGCCGCGCCCGCCCGCGATAGGCTCGTGGGTGGAGGCGCCGTGCGCATCGGACCCTGGACGACCCTGGCGGCGGTGATCCTCGTGCTGGCGGCCACCGCCGAGGCGGGCCCCCGGCGCCCCGGGGGAGGCGGGCCGGGCGGCCCCGGCGGCGGCAAGCGCCCTCCGGTGGACGACGGCCCCAAGGGCGACGCGCCGGTGTACTTCCTGGTCTTCGCCCACCACTACAACGGGAAGGGCGGGTACTACCCCACCGCCGCCGAGGTGCGTACCGTCGTCCAGGCCGCGGCCGACGCCGGGCAGGCGTCCACGTTCACCGCCTTCTTCGACGGCATCCTGCTGGATCGCCTCGACGCGCAGGACCCCACGCTCATCCCGGAGCTGCGGCGGCTCGGCGTCGCCATCGGCTACCACGGGGAAGACGTGCACGGCCCGTACCCGGTGGTCGACGCGAGCGAAGACGGGGGCGGCGACGACAAGAGCCTGGTGACGGGCGGGATGAGCTTCGCCCAGGGGGTCGAGGCCATCCAGACCCGGTACAGCCACGGGGTGTCGGGGGTGCAGATCGACGGGCAGGGGTGGCTCGCGCGCGACCAGGGCAAGCTCGACGTGGGCCGGCGCGGCGGGCTCTCGCAGGTGGTCGCCACCTTCGGAGACGTCCAGTACATCGGTGGCACCTGCCTCCCCACGCCGCCGAGCGCGTTTGCGATGCGCGCGTTGTCGCCGAGTTTGCGGTTGTGGCAGGGCGCGGGCGTCTTCGCTTCGCACTACCTGGCCCGGAGTCGCAATCCCGCGCTCATCACGACGGTCGAGGAGTACCTGGGCAAGGACACCCAGGCGTTCTGGTACATGGGCCTGCCCGCGGTGCGGCAGAGCCACGCGAGCTCACCCCCGGCGTGGACCGAGGGGGGCATGCGCACCCGGCTGCACATCGAGGCGCTCTCGCGCCGCGAGCCGACGGTGGTGAGCCTCATCGTCGCGGCCGATGCCGGCGAGCTCGCCGACATGTACGACTACCTCGGCGCGTACGTGGCCTCGCACCCCGGCTCCGCGTTCGTCAACGCCGCGACGCTCCGCGACCGGATGGTGGGACCCGAGCTGAGCCTCGACCCGACCGAGGTGGCGCGCGAGGTGGTGCGGACCTGGGCCGGTGGCCCGCCGGATGCGCTGCGCGTGGGGGGCCGGCCGGTCGCCCTGGCCGATGCGCTGGAGGTGATGGCGCAGGCCATCGTCACCCAAAAGCGCACGCCGATCGCCACGACCACGATCAACGGCCCGCTCGAGCCGGCCGGCGCGGTGGTCAACACCAAGGGTGTCCTCGACCGGGCGGACGTCGAGTCCGCCGCCAAGGCGGTGCTCGCCGCGGTGCAGGCGTCGCCGTGGCGCGCGGCGCCGGCGTCGGTCGCCGCAGGGAAGACGAGGATCGGCGTCCACCAGGCGTATCGGGCGTTCGCCGACTACCTCGCTTCGCCCGGCGCCAAGGGGGTCACGTTGGTGACGGGGGAGCCGTGGCCGCCCACCGCGCGGGCGATCAACGCGGCGTATCCACACACCCTGGCCCCCGACGTCGACGCGTGGCGCGGCGGCGCGATGTGGACCGCCCGCCCCGTGGAGTGGAAGTGAGCCGGCTCGCCGCGATCCTCGTGGTGGCGGCGTGCGCCGCGCCGGTCCCGACGGCGCCGGCGCCGGTCGCCGCCCCCGCACCGCAGGCGGCCTTGCCGGCGATCCACCCCGCGGAGGCGGCGCCCACCGCACGCCCGGTGCCGCCGCGCCTCGCGGAGCCGCCCGGCTTCGTCGACGCCGGCCCGGCGCCGGCGGGCACGCGGGGCACCGTCTACCTGACGTTGTCGCTCAACATCAACGACTTCTTGCGCCCCGAGCGCGAAGCCCGGGCCGTGCGGGAGTGGTTGGCCTTGACCGAGTCGCTGGGCATCACCACGGTCGAGACCAGCTTCACCGGAGAGGTCTTCGACGCCCTGGGCGTCGTCGACCCGGCGTTGGACACGCTCCTGTCGGCCCGGCGACCGACGATCAACCAGCACCTGCGCCTCTTGGAGTACCGCAAGGTCGACGACGTCGCGCACCAGTTGTTTCGCATGGACGTCGGCACGCTCGAGCTCGATCGGCGCGCGCCGGGCCCGCTCCTGGCGGTGCAGAAGCGCCTCGGGGTCACCCCGCGCGACGGCGGCGGCCCGGTGGCGGACGCGCTGCGCGCGACGTGGACCGCGGGGCCGGGGAGCGCCGCCCTCCGCGCCGCCGGCGTGGCCAAGGTCGACAAGGGGGAGACCACCGTGCACCCCAACACCGTGGTCGGGGGCATCCTCGCGGGGCTGCCCACCCACCAGGAGGGGCACGGCGCGATCGACGCGTGGGCGCGGGCCTACCGCTTCGCCAGGGCGCGGCGCGGGGGGGCGCACGTCGGTGACGTCGACACCGCCATCGTCGACCTGGGGTACCAGGTCCACCTCGCGCTCGCGCAAGGCTGGGATGTGTCGGCGATGCCCGCGGTCACGGCGCTGGTGAACCCGAAGCGGCTCGGGGGGTTTCTCGCGCGCCCCGAACGTTGGGTCCCTTCGGAGGAAGAAGCGGCCGCCATCCGGTCACGCCCCGACGCGAAGGCGGCGCTCGACGCGGCGTTCGACGCGTTGTGCGCGGCCACCTGCCCCTACCTCACGCCCGACGCGGAGCTCACGATGCGGCTGGGGGCGCTCGATCCGGGCCGGTCGTGGGTGGGTCGCATCTCCTGGCACGCGACCGACGCCTACTCGGTGGAGCCGTGGAGCCAGAACCTCTACGGTCCGCGCTGGGGCCCCGACAAGCTCGTTCCGGCCGCCACGCGGGGCGAGTCGGAGCAGGCGGCCATCCAGGCCGGCCAACGGGCGTTCTACGCCGCGGCCAAGGCCGATCCGCGCGTGCAGTTCGTGAGCCCCGACAACGACACCCAGTGGTCGCCGGCCAACGCCCCCGGGCCGGCGTGGAAGGCGGCCTTCGGCCTCGACCTGGGCGCGTTCCCCGCGGGGTTCGACGCCCAGGCGATCGAGGACGCCGCTGCGGCCAAGGGGTTCGTCGCCGCGCCGTCGAAGTCCGACGAGCAGGGGCTGGACGAGGGCCGGCGCCCGAAGGGGGGGCGCGGGCGTCGGTGAGGTTAGCCTCGGGGGTGCTCCTGCTCGCCGCCTCGCTCGCGCTCGCCGAAGACCCGCCGACGCCGGGGTACGTCGACCTGCACATCCACCTCGCCGGGCACCTCGCGGTGCCGGTGTACGGGCGGGGCCTCGACGCGCCGCTCCCCCGCGGGCGCACCCACGCGCACGGCCTGGTCCGCCAGCTCGGCACCGACGAGCTCGCCGCGCCGGGACCCTCCGTCCTGGTGAGCCTCGCCTACGCCAACCCGTTCACCGCCGAGCTCGAGTCTCGGGCGTCGATGGCCGCGCACATCGAGCGGCAGCTCGCCTACGTGGACGGGTGGGCGGCGCAGCACGCCGACCGCTTCGCGGTGGCGCGCACCCCGCGGGAGGCCCGCGACATCGTCGCGAGCGGGCGCAAGGCGGTGGTACACGGCATCGAGGGCGGCACCGGCATCCTGGAGGAGGCGGGCGACGCGCGCCGCTGGGCCGCTCGCGGTGTGGCGGTGGTGACACCCGTTCACCTCGCCGACAACTCCTTCGGCGGCGCGTGGTGCCAGGCCGGTGCCCTGTCGCTGTTGAATCTCCCCGGCTGCCGCAAGGAGCGGTCGGCGCCCGTAGCCCGCGGGTTGACGGCGGCGGGTCGCGCGGCCATCGTTCGCCTGGCCGACGCCGGCGTGATCGTGGACCTCGCGCACCTGTCCCGCGCCGCCCTCTCCGACGCGCTGGGGATCCTGGAGTCGCGCGGCGTCCCGCCGGTCTACACCCACGTCACCGCGCTCGCGGTCCGCGACGATCCCACGGCGATGTCCGACACCGAGGCGCGCCGCCTGACCGCCGCGGGTGGCCTGATGGGGGTCACCGCCAACCTCGGTCACATGCCCCCTCGACCGGCCGTGCCCGGAAACTGCCGGGGTTCGCTGGATGACTTCCGCGTCCACTGGGACCACTTCGTCGACCTCGTCGGCGGGGGACCGCTCGGGTGGGGCTCGGACTTCCAGGGCGGCGTCGACCACCTTCGTCCGCGGTTCGGTCCGCGCGGTTGCGCTCCCGCACCGCCCGGCGCGACGGCGTTGGACACGCTCGGCCTCGCGCGCGCCGACCTCGTGGAGCCGATGTTCCAGGCGTTGGCCGCAGCCGGCTCGGATCGTCGCCCGCTCGACGCCTCCGCGGAGCGGTTCCTGGAGCTGTGGGCGGTGGCCCAGGCCAGCGCGACGCGGCCGTGAGCGCCCCGTCGCGCCTCCGCCGGGCGCCGCGTCGGGAGCGGGCCACCCGCCGGACTCGGTGCGCGCCCGGGCGGTCGCGGGGTGGCCCCCGCGCCGGCTTGGTTCAGCGGGGTCCGGCCGGGTGCGGCACGGGGGGGCGTGCGCCGGCGGGGACGTCCAGGCTCACGTCGAGCACCGCCGCCATGAGCCGCCGCAGGCCGGGCTGGAGCTGGTCGACGGGCACACGCTCGTCGTCGCCGTGCGTGGTGCCGAGGAGCTTGGGGTCGATGACGAACGGGACGTAGCCGTACGCGTGCACCCCGAGCGGCCGGAGCGCCTGGCTGTCGGTGTAGCCGACGCTCACGACGGGCCCGGCCACGGCGTGCTCCTGGCCCTCGACCGCGCGCGCCGCGAGCGCGGCGAAGAACGGGTCGTCCCAGGGGGACCCGTTGGCGTGGGTCGTGGAGGTGATCTCGAAGCGGACCGCCGGGTCGTCGACCAGCGCCGTGAGCTCCTGCACCAGGGCGTCGGCGGTCTGCCCGGGGAGGATGCGGCAGTCCAGCACCGCCCCGACCTCGCTCGGGACCACGTTGGGCGCCTTGCCCCCGAAGAAGCCGGTCACGTTGACGGTGTTGGTGAGCGCGGCGTGGGTGGCCGGGTTGGCCATCAGCTTCGGCTTGACCAGCGACTTGACCAGCCCCGGGCTCTGCAGGATGGCGCCTTCGACCCCGCCGTGCTCGGCGCCCACCCGCCGGAACGACTCCAGGAGCGCGTCGGACCAGTGCACCACGTCCTTGCGGGTGGCCAACTTCTGCAAGGCGCGCGTCAGCTTCTCGGGCGCCCGCCCCGCG
>SXOM01000195.1 GCA_005776735.1 Pseudomonadota bacterium | reverse complement strand
CCGGCTCCACGCCCGCGTCGCTGCCCGCGGTCGCTTCGCCGTCGGTGCCGACCGCCGGTGTCGCCAGCTCGGGCTCCGCCGCCACCACGAGGCCGGTGCGCTCGTCTTCGACCACCGACGCACTCCCCCCCCGCGGCGTGAGCGTGGTCACCAGCGGGAGCGGCTCGCCGGGCCGCCACGGCGCCGCCGCGGCGATCGTGCTGAGCCACGTCGGCGGCTCGGTGCCCGCCGCGAGGCGCGCCTGCTCCTCGACCGCGGCGCCGATCGCGAAGATCGCGCACACGCCGGCGCTCCCGAACGCGCCGGCGACCGAGCGGATCGCGGCGAGGTCAGAAGGCATAGTAGATGAACGCCAAGGTGTCGCCCACGCCCCACCGGACGCCGGCCCAGCCACACAATGCCAGGGCCAGCCCCCACGCGGGTGCAGGCAGCGAGAGGAAGCCTGTGCGGGCGGACTCGGCCCACGCCCGCGGGGTGAAGTGGACCGCGTACCCGAGCGCCAGCACCGTCCACGCGTGCGGCGACCACCGGGGGATGGAGAGGCCGTCCCACCGTGACCACAACGCCGACCACATCTGCGCGGCGTGGCCGAGGTCATCGGCGCGGAAGAGGATACGCGCGATCACGACGAACTGGAACGTGAGCGCCCAGCGCCACCCCAGCGCCCACGGCCCCCGCGGCTCGGCCCAGCCGGGGCGCTTCCGCCACCAGCGGTTCAGCGACACCGCGAGGCCGTGCAGCACGCCGTACACCACGAACGTCCAGTTGGCGCCGTGCCACACGCCCAGGATGACGAGGGTCACCATCGTGTTCCGATAGGGGACCAGGCCCGCGCCGCGGCTGCCGCCCAACGGGTAGTACACGTAGTCGCGCACCCAGTCCGACAAGGTCTTGTGCCAACGCCGCCAGTAGTCCGCCACCGACGTCGCCTGGTAGGGGCGGTCGAAGTTCTCGGGGATGTGGAACCCGAGGAGCCGGCTCGAGCCGATGGCGAAGTCGGTGTAGCCCGAGAAGTCGGCGTAGATCTGCAGGGTGTAGGCGTAGAGCGCGACGAGGACCTCGAGCCCGGTGAACGCCGCGGGGTCGGTGAACACCGAGTCGACGATGCCCGTCTGGAGCACGTCGGCCACGAGCAACTTCTTGAGCAGGCCGGTGCCGAGCCGCCACATCGCGTACCCGACGTCCTCGCGGGAGAGCGTCCGGTCCTGGGCGAGCTGGGCCAGGAGCGTGTGCGAACGCAGGATGGGCCCGGCGACGAGGTGCGGGAAGAAGCACAAGAACGTGGCGTAGCGGATCGGGTCCCGCTCGGGCGCCTGGCCACGCCGCACGTCGAGCACGTAGGCGAGGGCCTGGAAGCTGTAGAAGCTGATGCCGATGGGGAGGTGGCCCTTCGGGGGTACCCACGGCTCGAACCCCGGCACGAGCACCGCGACGTTCGACGCGGCGAAGTGGGCGTACTTGTAGAAGAGGAGCGGCCCGAGCATCAGCGCCGCCACCCCCCACATCGCGCGCCGGCGGGTCGACTCCGACCACGCGCCGAGGCGGTGGCTCGCGACGTAGCCGACCGTGGCGACCCACCCGAGGATCAGGGTGTCCGCCGCGTTCCACGCCATGTAGAAGACCGCGCTCGCGACGAGCAACCACGTCGCGCGTGCGCCCTTCCCGCCGAGCCACCAGTGCCCGATCGCGACCAGCGGCAGGAACAGGAAGTAGTCGAAGGTCGAGAAGAGCATGGTCCGCCTCCGTCATCGCCCGCCTCGGTTGACGTGTCAAGCGTCGCCCCGGACGCGGGCCGCGCGCCGGACCCGGTCGAGCTCGGGACGGTCGCGGCGTGGCCCCCGACGCTCGGCTAAGCCCGCGGGGTGCCCTCGCCGCTGGCCCACACCGCGTTCTCGCTCGCTGCGGCGATGGCGGCCGCGCCCGGCGCTCCGGTGCGCCGAGTTCCGGCCTTGTTCGCGGCGATCGTGGCGGGCCTGGTGCCCGACGCCGACCTCGTCGTGGTGGCCCTCACCGGGGACATGGCGTGGCACCACGGACCGAGCCACTCGCTGGTCGGCGCGGCGGTGCTCGGGCTCGGGGTGGGCGCGGCGTTCGGGCTGCGGGGGCGAGCGCTCGCGTGGTGTGTCGTCGCGGGGGCGGCGCACCCCTTGTTGGATTGGGAGCTCGGGGATCCGGCCGACGCCGCGCGGTTCGGCGTCCCGTTGGGGTGGCCCGCCTGGCCGGCGCGGCACATTTCGCCCTGGCCGTGGTTCTTGCCGTTTCACATCCACGAACCTGGGTTCATCGCCAACCTCCTGCGGCCCGACGCGGTGGCGGCGTACGTCCGGGAGCTCGTCTTCGCGGGGGTCGTGGCGGCGGTTGCGTGGGGGGGGCGCCGGTTTGGGCCCCCGAAGTGAACCGGTGAGGGCGCGACGCCGCGACCGTCCGCTCGCCGGGCGGGGTCTGGCGCGCCGCGCGCACCTCCAGGGAACCGCCTCGGGGTCTGCACGGTCCGTGCACACCCATCGGTGATGTTCGCCCCATGCTCCTCGCCCTCTTCGCCGGCTGCACCGTTCCCCCGGCGCCCGCACCCGCGGCGCCCACCCCGGCGCCGCCCGCGCCGGCGGCGGCCGCGCCGG
>SXOM01000194.1 GCA_005776735.1 Pseudomonadota bacterium | reverse complement strand
ACCGGCCGCGAGCGGCGGAGCCGCGCTCGGGACGGTCGCGGCGCGGCGCCCGAGGGCCGCCGTCAGATCGCGGCGGGGGCCTCGGCGAACGCCTTGACCTTCACGCCATCGTGCTTCTTCTGGAGCTCGGTGTCCTGCGCCTTGACGAACGCGTCGAACGCGGCCGCGTCCTTGACCGGCGTGGCGGAGGCGGTGACGACCAGCTCGCCCGTGCAGTCCTTCGGCAACTTCCACGTGAGCGCGTCGGTGTGCGGCTTGGCGCGGGCGACCACCTGGTCGGGCCAGGTGCGGCCGGCGTGCGTGAGGAGCATCGTGTGCACCTCGATGCGGGTGTCCTTCTTGCAGGTGCCGACCTTGGTGACGTACACGCCGTAGTGGAGGCTGCCGTCGGCCTGGGCGAGCGCCCGGTAGCGCAAGGCGGCCATCCCGTCGCTGGCCGCTTCGTCGCGCAGCGCCAGGAGCGTGGTACGCGCGCTCTCGACCGCGAGCTCGGGCATGGTGGGGCCGAGCTTCTGGAGCGTGGCCACCGCGGCGGTGGCGGCCTCGGTGTTGAGGCCCGCGACCGATCCGACGCCCGCCGCGTCGGCGAAGGCGCCGACGAGGTAGCTCGCGATCTCCGGGTCCTTCTCGGCGGCGAGCTTGGCTTCGAGCACCGGGAGGGCGTCCTTGCCGAGGTTCCGCGCCAGGGTCTCGAGCACCGCCTTGAAGCGGCCCCGCTCGGCGGTCTGGGACTCGACGCCGGCCTTGAGGAGCTCGACCGCCTCGGGCGTGCGACAGGCGTCGAGCCCGGCGAACCAGCGGCCCGACCAGAACTTCTCGCCCAGCACCTTGGCGCTCTCGGCGAAGAAGGCGGGGACGGCCGCGTTGGTGCACTGCTCGCCGAGGGTGTTGACGAACGCGCTCTTCTCGTCGGGCTGCTGCGTGTCGGCCCAGGTGCGGATGGCGTCGCCGAGGCCGAGCTCGAGGGCCTTGACCGCCGCGGCGTCGGCCCCGGGGCCGGCGATGATCTTCTTCCAGGCGTCGGGCGCCGCGGCCTTGCCGGCGGCGGCGTCGCAGGTGGCGAGGTCGAGCCAGGCCCGACCGGCGGCGGCGGGACCGGCCTCGGCGAGCACCTTCTGGCCCTCGACCACGCAGGCGGGGAGCGGCGGGGGCTTGGGCGCGGCGAGAGCGGTCAGGACGAGGGTGAGCAGCACGGGAATCCTCCGCCGCGCGGTATACCCCGACACCCCCGGGTTTGGGGAGTCCCCGGTTCCTTGATACGCCGCCGGTCATGGCCGAGGACGTCTCCGCAGCCCGCCTGGTTCGCCTCGTCCGGCTTTCGCTCGGGTTCAACATGGCGTTGTTGCTGGTGAACGGGGCGATGTTCTACTTCCTGGTGATCCTGGTCGTCGACGAGCCCGCCACGGTCGAAGGGGTCTCGGCCGCGGCCACGTCGGCGGCCGACGCGACGGCGCAGACCGATCCGCGCGAGGACATGCGTACCTTCTTCAAGGAAAAGTCGCAGATGCTCGACCGCGCCGCCCGGCGCCACGGCACCAACCCCGCCGACGTGGTCCCCACCAAGGAAGAGGTCGAGGCGGCGGTCGAGTCGCGCACCATGCGCTCGGCCGAGAGCGAGCTGGTGCTGCAGAAGTTGAGGGAGGGCTTCGACTACTACAACCTCACCTGGCCCGTGGCGCTGCCGAACTACTGAGGTTGGTCGGCGTTCGGTCGCTTGTGGCGATGGTTGCCCTTGAAGGCGGGGCGAGGCGGCGCTATACGCGCGGCCACTCCGGAGCCTCGCGATGATGCAACTCCCGCACGAGATGCGCGACACCATGGTCGAGCAGCTCGACGAATACTTCGACGCCCAGACCGGCACGCCCGAGCCCGAGGCGGTCGCGGCCCATGTGGTCGACCTCATCGGCACCGTGGCCGACGAGCTCAAGCTCGACGACAGCGACGAGCTCCTGTTGAAGCTCGAGTCGTCGGGCGAGCTCGACGCCTCGCTGCTCGAGGTCCTCGAAGAGGAGTTCGAGAGCAACCAGGAGTTCGAGTTCACCGGCGAGGACATCGTCTCGCTGCTCGAGAAGGTGTGCGACGTCGAGTGGACGACCAAGGACGACGACGACGCCGAAGACGACGAAGACGAAGACGACGACGACGACGACCCGGACGGCTTCTTCGACGAGATGGGCGGCGACGAGGACGAGGACCTGTAGCGTCGTCGGTTATGCGGCGAGGATGATGCGGCGTGCCCTCTTCGTGGCCGGCCTCCTCGGTGCCGCGCCTGCGGCCGCCGCGACGGACCCGACCCTCGCCACCCTCCAGGCCACCCTGAAGGAGGCGCAGGCGCAGCTCGCCGGTCTCCGCGAGCCCGATCCCGCCTACTTCGTGGCGTACAGCGTGGTCGAGCACCGGGCGCTCAACATCCAGGGTTCGCATGGTGCCCACGCGGGCGTGGTGCCCGAGCGGGTGCGCTCGGTCGACGTCGACCTGCGGCTCGGCTCGATGCAGCTCGACAGCACGCACAAGATCCGCGACGAGAGCTTCTTCACCGCGGCCGGGCGTCCGCACTGGATCACCGGCTTCGAGGGTGCGTCCGACCCGCTGCGGCGCCTGCTTTTGCGGGCCACCGACGATGCATACCGCGCCGCGCGGGCGCGGCTCTTGAAGGTGCGCAGCAACGAGGCGGTCAAGGTCGCCCGGGAAGACGATTCGGACGACTACTCCCCGGCCCCCGCCGTCCAGCGCGAGGCGCCCGCGCCCACCCTGACGGTCGACGTGGCCGCGTGGTCCGCGCTCACCAAGGCGGTGTCGGCGGTCTACCTGGAGTACCCGGAGATCTACGACAGCGCGGTGCAGCTGGTCGTCACCGAGGACGACCGGTGGATCGTGAACAACGAGGGCACCGCGGTGGTCGACGGGTTCCGTCACCTGCGCGTCGCCACCTGGGCCGAGACGGTGGCCGACGACGGCATGGGCCTCTCCGTCTACGACTACGTCGACGTCGGGTCTACGGCGCGCCTGCCCGACCAGGCCCGCGTCGAGGCGATGGCCCGGGCGGTCGCGGAGCGGACGGTGGCCTTGCGCCACGCGCCGGTGATCGAGCCGTGGACCGGGCCCGCGATCCTGCGGGGGCGCGCGGCAGGGGTCTTCTTCCACGAGATCTTCGGCCACCGCATCGAGGGACACCGCCAGAAGGACGAGGACGAAGGCCAGACGTTCACGCGTAGGGTGGGCCAGCCCATCCTGCCGCCGTTCCTGAGCGTGCTCGACGACCCGACCCAGGCCCAGCTCGCGGGCGAGGACCTCAACGGGCACTACGCGGTCGACGACGAAGGGGTCGCGGCCGAGCGGGTGACGTTGGTGGACAAGGGGGTGCTCGAGAGCTTCTTGATGTCGCGCGCGCCGGTCGCGGGGTTCCCGCGCAGCAACGGCCACGGGCGCCGCCAGCCGGGCAACGACATCGTGCCCCGCCAGGGCAACCTGATGGTCCAGGCGGAGGGCACCGTGCCCTACGCCGAGCTGCGCAAGCGGCTGCTCGCCGAGATCGTCCGTCAGAAGAAGCCGTGGGGCCTGGTCTTCGACGACATCTCGGGCGGCTTCACCTTCACCGGGCGCAGCACGCCCAACAGCTTCGCCGTGCAGCCGGTCACGGTGTGGCGGGTGTACGCCGACGGGCGGCCGGACGAGCTGGTGCGCGGGGTCGACCTCATCGGCACGCCGCTCACCACGTTCGCGCGCATCCTCGCCGCCGGGGGTGAGGTCGAGGTGTTCAACGGCACCTGCGGCGCCGAGAGCGGGTGGGTGCCGGTGAGCGCGAGCTCGCCGAGCCTCCTGGTCCAGGAGGTCGAGGTGCAACGCCGGGAGAAGGGCAACGATCGCCCGCCGCTGACGCCGCCCCCGGGGGCCCACCCATGATCCTCTGCATCGCCATGGCGCTCGCTGCGCCGGTCGCCCCCGCCAGCGCCACGCTCCAGCCGGCGTTGGAGGCCGAGCTCGTGCGTGCGTCCGCGCTCCGCCTGCCCGACGCGCCCCCGCCATGGTTGGTCATCTACGACGCGCTCGACGGCACGGTCCACGAGTCCGCTGCCGAGGACGGCGCGCTGTACCGCACCCAACACGGCCCGTTCCGGCTGGTGCGCGCCGAGGTGCGCGTCGGCGACGCCACGGTCGACTCGAGCAACTACTCCGGCTTCGGCGAGCCGGACGGGGTCACCACCCGGCGACTGCCGGTCGAGGACGACGCGCTCGCGCTGCGGCGCGAGGTGTGGCTCGCGACCGACGTGGCCTACAAGAACGCGGTGGAGACGCTCTCGCGGAAGCTCGCCGCGCGCAAGAGCCTGCAGGAGCCGCCCCCGCCCGACTACCAGGTGGTCCCGCCCGTCGTGCGCCCGGCCGGGCCCCACGGCGGCGACGGCTACACCGCCGAACAGACCGACGACCTCGCGCGGCGCCTGTCCGACGCCGCGTCGCCGGTGGGCGTCGAGTCCGCCGCCGCCGAAGTGCGCGACTGGCACGGGTGGCGGCTCCGGGTCGACAGCGCGGGCACCCGCGCGTGGATGGCGACCGGCAACGTGGTCGTGCGCGTGGAGGCGGTCGTGCGTCGCCCCGACGGGGCCGAGGTGCGCGACGCCCGCTGGTGGGTAGGCCGCGACGCCACCTCGCTGCCGGACGCCGACACCATGGTCGCCGAAACCCGGAACATGGCCCAGGCGCTCCTCGCCGCGGCGGCCACGCCGTCGCCGGAGCCGTGGTTGGGGCCGGTGCTCTTCGAGGGCGCCGCGGCGGCGGAGCTGTTCAGCCAGCTCCTCGCGCCCGAGCTGGTGGGGACGCGCCCCGAGGAGAGCTCCGAGTCGAGCTTGTTCAAGTCCGGCTCGGCGCCGCTCGCGCGCGTCGGGCGGCGGCTCTTGCCCGAAGGTTGGCGCGTGTGGGACGACCCGAGCACGCGCACCGGCGCCGCCGGCGAGTACGAGGTCGACCACGAGGCGGTCACGCCGCGCCGGGTCGACCTGGTGGTGGACGGCGTGGTGCGCGACGTCTTGATGTCCCGCATCCCCGGCAAGGAGCGGACCGCGTCCACCGGCCACGGACGGGCGCTGGGGAGCGATCGTCGGGGGGCGCTCCCGGGGTACGTGCGGGTGGCGCCGAAGCAGGTGATCAGCGCCAAGGCGCTGCGCACGCGTGCGTTGGGCCTGGCGCGGTCGGTGGGCCACGATCGGGTGCTCGTGATCCGGCGCCTGATGCCGCCGGCCCTCCAGCAACAGCTCGAGGTGGCGGTGCAGGGCGAAGGGCCGATGGCCGGCCTCACGATGCCGTACGAAGCGTGCCTGCTCGCGGCCAACGGAGAGTGCACCCCGACGCGCAACCTCCGCTTCGTCGGCGTCGACCGCCGGCTGTTGCGCGACATCGTCGCCGCGGCCCCCGGCGAGGGGCCCGTGGACATGCTCGACGGCCCGCCCGGGCCCGCGCGCTACACCATCGGGACCACCGGCGGCGTGCCGACCACCTGGGACGTCCCGTCGGTGCTGGTGTCCGAAGTCGAGCTCGACCCTGCCGACGCCGGCGAGCCGCGCGCCCTGGACATCCGGCGGGCGTCGCCCTGACCGGCGCGGGCCGCGCGCGCGCGCTCGCCGCGCTGCGGGTGGCGGCCTACACGGCGCTCGCCGGCGTGGTCACGTGGCCGCTGGTGCTCGACCCCGGGCGCACGGTGGTCGGCGGCGCCCGCACCGACGTGCACAACGCGTTGTGGTCGTACTGGTTTGTGGCCGAGGGCCTCCGCGACGGGCACTTCCCGGTGCAGACCGCGCTCTTGAACCACCCCGCGGGCGGGCGCATCCTCGTCGCCGATCCGCTCAACGCCGCGCTCGCCGCGCCGCTCACGCTCGCGGGGGGGCCCGCATTGGCGTACTCGGTGACGGTGCTCGTGCACCTGGCGCTCGGCGCGTGGTTCGCCGACGCGGCCGGGCGGGCGCTCGGCGGCCGGGGGTGGATCGCGGGGGTGGCGTACGCCGCGTCGCCGATCGTGCTGTCCCACCTGCAGAACGGCTCGTCCGAAGCGGCTGCGGTGGCGTGGTTGCCGCTGGCGGCGTGGCTCGGGGTGCGTGCGCTCGAAGGCGGCGTGGGGCGGGTGCTCGCGGCGGGGGTGGCGCTGGCGCTCGCGGCGCTCGGGGGCGGCTGGTACGCGGGCATCGGCGCCTTCGTGCTGGTGGGGGCGTTGGCGCTGTGCGAGCGGGGCGGGCGGCGCTTGTGGCCGGCGTTGTTCGTCGGCGCGGCGCTGTGCCTCCCGGTGGCCTACGCCTACCATGCGCTCGCTGCCGCCCCGGACAGCCTCGTCGACCTCAAGACGCCCGAGTCGTTGGCCCGCTTGCGTCGCACCCTCGGCGCCGCCGACCCGCGCATCTTCTGGACACCGGGCGACTTCCGCTCCCCGGACTTCTCCCGCCTGGAGCAGAACGCGAGCGACCTGGTGCATACCGCCTACCTGGGCGTGGTCCTCGTGGTGCTCGCGCTCTGGCGCGGCCGCCGCCCCGCGTTGTGGTTGGCGGTGGCGGCGTGCCTGCTCCTGGCGATGGGCCCGGTGCTCGTCGTCGGCGGGGGGCCGGTGGCCTGGCACGGGCGGTCGTTGCCGCTCCCGTTCGCGGCGCTCGAGGGGCTGCCGGGCTTCGCCGGGTTGTCGTTGGTGTATCGGATCGCCACGCTGGCCCCGTTGGCGCTCGGGCTCCTGGCCGACCGGGCCCCGGGGTGGCTCGCGCCGCTGGTCCTCGCCGAGACCTTGTCGTTGTCGCCCGCGCGGGGCCTCCCCGCGCTGAGCCCGGCCGTGCCGACCGCCGCGCTCACCGCCCTCGCCGCGGCCCCCGAAGGGGCGGCGGTGAGCCTGCCGGCGGGGTTTGCGCGCACGCGGCTCTACGAGCAGTCCGTGCACGGCCACCCGCTCACCGCGTCGCTCAACAGCGGCATGAACCGC
Source organism: Pseudomonadota bacterium (assembly GCA_005776735.1). Lineage (GTDB taxonomy): Bacteria > Myxococcota_A > UBA796 > UBA796 > SXON01 > SXON01. Next base: position 4,152 of record SXOM01000194.1, on the reverse strand, counting down.
GCGGGCCTGCGCGTGCTCGCGGCGTGTCGCAAGGTGGTGGACCGCCGCGCGGAGTGGGCCGACGTGGTGCGCATCGCCCAGGAGGAGCAGGTCCGCTACGTCGTGACCCACCACGGCGTGCCGATCGAGGCCACGTTCCAGACGTCGATGCGGGCGCTCAAGGCCCATGCCACCGTGCTCGCGGAAGACGAAGCCGTGCGGGTGTACGCGCTCTACTGACGCGCGATCTTGCGGCGAGGTGCGCGCAGGGCAGGCGCGGACTGGTCCGGCGACGCGAGCACCACGACCGCCTCGGAGAACGGCGAGTTGGGGTCGACGTCCCAGCGTTCCATCCGCACGAGCACGAAGCCGAGGCCCAACCACCGCGCGACCTCGCGCGCCAACGCGTGCGGGTTGCTGCCCTGGAGCGCCACCCGGCGGGGGTCGAGCCCGCGCACCGCGTCGACCACGCGCGCACCGAGCTCCTTGCGGCCGGTGTCGATCCACACCAGCGGTCGGCGCCCGGCGAAGCGCGGGGCGACGTCTTCGATGGCCTCGGGCCAACTGAACGAGCTGAACTCGGCGGCCACGCGGTTGGTGGCGGCGTTCTCCTGCGCCCGCAGGCACGCGCGCTCGTCGGTCTCCACACCGTACGCCCAGCCCGCCGCGCGCGCGAGCGCGGCCGCGCGGGCGCCGACGTGGGCGCCGAGATCGAGCACGGCGTCGCCCTCGGCCACCTCGAGCATCCGGGGCGCCGCTTCGATCAGCGCACCCCACGCGCCGAGGTGGCGGGGCAGGTGCTCCTCGGTGCCGACGCGTACGCGCAGGCCGCCGACGGTCCACTCCAGGTGGTCCTGCCCGTACACCTTCTGCCACCCGAGGCCCGCCTTGTCTTCTTCGACCGGGAACTCCAGGACCACGCCCCGGAGCTCGGTGAGCGTGCTCGCGAGGGTGGGGGCCCACGCGGCGACCTGCGGCATGAAGCGCGGGAGGCGCACCCCGACGAGCACCTCGCCGCCGACCTCGCGGGCGCGGAGGCCCTGGATCGTCCCTTCGGGCCACAGCTCCGCCGCCCGCAACGACGCCGCCGCCGCCGCCATGAACGACCGCACCGGCGCCGACAACTTCTGGCACTCGGGGATGGCCACGAGCCCCCGCCCCTCGCGCGCGGGGACCCCGATCCGCGGGGAGCCATGGTCGGAGAGCCCCCACACCACGCGCACCTCGGAGACGGGCCCCTCGAAGCGGTGCAGCGGCCCCGGTGGGAGCACGATCCCGGCCTCCTGCGCGGCCTGGGCCCACAACGACTCGTGGGCGTCGTACTGGCCGCGGGTGCTCAGGTGCATCCACGGGCAACCGCCGCACGGGCCCCACTTGTCGCACGGCGGCGTGACCCGCTGAGGGTGGGGGCGGTCAGCCACGGCCAGTGCCCGGGCACGAACCTGGCGCCCGCTGCGGCCGAAGACCCGCGCCTTGACCGCTTCACCCGGGATCCCGCCGAAGACCGCGAGCTGTGCGCCGTCGCCCCGGACGTAGGCTTCGCCCCGGCTGAGCCAGCCTTCGGGGGTGACGACATGCACGTCGGCTTTCATCCCCGGCGGCTAACGCGGCGGGGCCCCGGTCGCGCCCGGGCGCGCGCCGGACTCGGCCCGCTTCCTGCCGGTCGCGGCGCGCCCGCCACCCTCACTCAGGGGGGGATCGTCGCGAGGCGCTTGCGCTGCTCGGCGGCGGAGTCGAGGCTGAAGACCAGCCCGTGGCCCACCTCGTCGCGCAGCAGCGCGCCGACCCGCTCGGCGTGGGCCTGCATCTCGGGGAGCCGATCGTGCGTCCGCCAGGTGCCCCAACGCACGATCTGCGCGTCGGGGTCGTACTCCCAGGTGCCCACGATCACTCCGCCCCGGACGATGTGGCGCTGACTGGCCCAGCGGGCGTCGGCGAAGGTCGGCGGCTCGCCCCGCGCGCCGAAGTTGGTGGTCCGGCGGGACCAGTCCTCGCGCGCGACCATGAAGCGCGCGGCCGCACGGTTGGCGGTGTAGTTGTCGAGGCTGCCGAGGAACACGACGTGGTCCTCCGGCACGGGCGCGGCGGGGATCGGCGTGCCGGCCAGGACCATCGCCGGGCCGAGCTCCTCGACCTCCCACCATTCGACGCCCACCCGCTCGGCGGCGGCGCGGCAGTCCCGCTTGCCGGCGCCCGACCACTCGGCGAACTCGTCGAGCGTGGCGGGGCCGGCGTGGGGCAACCACACCCGGAGAAGGGCGGCGGCGAGGCCGACGGCGTCGTCCTCGTCGGGGGTGCCGGCGAAGACGTCGGCGTCGGGCAGCGACCACAGGTACCGGTCTTCGTCGAGGCCGGCGGCGATGCGGCGGGCGACCCGACCGTCGAACTCCAACAGGCGGACCACCGGGGGGAGCGGCGAGGCGATCCCGTGCTTCTTGCCCAGCTCGCCCAGGGTGCGGAGCTGGCCCTTGAGCGCCGCCCGCAAGCCGTCGGTGCCGAGCGGGCCCGCGGCGAGCGCCGCCACGACCGCCGCGGCCACCTGCGCCTGCTCCACCGCGTCGACGCCCACCTTCTCCAGGTCCCGGACGGTGCGCTTACGGGCGAGCGAAGCGGCGAATCGCAGGGCGAGCCCCGCGTGGGCGCCGGGCAGTGCGTACAGGCAACCGCGCGCGCTGGGGAGGGCGCGGAGCGCACCGGAGGCCAAGGCGGTGTTGACCGTCGCCACCGACAGCCCGGGCGCGCGGGCGTTCACGGCGAGGTAGGCCTCGGCGCCGCCGAGCGTGCGCAGCCAGCCGGTGTTCGCCACGAGCGAGGCCACGTCGACCTCGCCGGCAGCGGGCGCAGCCAGGCCTTGCGCCGCCATCCACGCGGCGCGGGCGAGGGGGAGCGCGACGCCCGGGCTCAGGCGTTCACCACGTGGATGGCGCACCCGAGCGCCGCCTTGGCGGCCTCCATCACCCCTTCGCCGAGCGTCGGGTGGGGGTGGATCGTGAGCCCGATGTCGAGCGCTTCGCAGTCCATCTCGACCGCGAGCGCCGCTTCGCTGATGAGGTCGCTCGCGTGCGGACCGATGATCGTGACGCCGAGCACGCGGTCGTTCTTGGCGTCGAGGATCACCTTGATGAACCCGTCGGTCTCGTTGGTGGTGAGCGCGCGGCCGATCGCGGCGAACGGGACCTTGCCCACCTTCACCGTGAACCCCTTGGCCTTGGCTTCGTGCTCCATCAGCCCGGCGGTGGCGATCTCGGGGTCGGTGAACACCACGGCGGGCACGGTCTTGGCGACGTTGTGGGCGTGGTGGCCGGCGATGACCTCGGCGCAGACCTCGCCCTCGTGGCTGGCCTTGTGCGCGAGCATCAGCCCGGTGGTGCAGTCCCCGATGGCGTACATCCCGGGCACGCTGGTCTTGAGCTGCGAGTCGGTCTTGACGAAACGACCCTCCATCGCGACGCCGGTGGCTTCGAGGTTGCAGGTGTCGGTGTTGGGGCGGCGGCCGACGGTGACGAGGATGTGGTCGACCTCGACCGACTGCTTGCCCGCCGCCGTCTCGTAGTGGAGGACCGCGCCCCCGTCGCCCTCTTCCCAGCCGAGGGCCTTGGCCTTGGTGAACACCGCGACCTTGTCCTTCTTGAGCTTCCGCTCGATGACCTTGACCGCGTCGGCGTCGAAGCCGGGGAGCACCTGGTCGGCCGCTTCGACCACCGTGACCGCGCTGCCGAGCTTGGCGTACATCATGCCCATCTCCAGGCCGATGTAGCCGCCGCCGATCACGGCCAGGCGCTTGGGGACCTCCTGGAGCGCCAGGGCCTTGGTGCTGTCGAGGATGCGGGCGTCCTTGAAGGAGAAGCCGGGGATCTCGATCGGCCGGCTGCCGACCGCGATGACGACGTGGTCGGCCTCGACGCGCACCGGCCCTTCGGCGGTCTGCACCTCGAGCGCGCGGGGGCCGACGAACTTCGCCGCGCCGACCATCATGTCGACCTTGTTGGCCTTCAGGAGCGTACGTACGCCGCTGGTGAGCTTGTTCACCACGCTGCCTTTCCACGCCTGCAACTTCGGCATGTTGACGACCGGCGCGCCGGGGACCTCGATGCCCATCGCGCCGGCGTGGGCGATCTCCTCGACGCGCTTGCCCGCGGTGATGAGCGCCTTGCTCGGGATGCAGCCGACGTT
>SXOM01000193.1 GCA_005776735.1 Pseudomonadota bacterium | reverse complement strand
TGGTACTCGTCGACGAGCACGAACCGCCACCGCGCCTGCCACTTGGCGAGGATCGCGGGCTCGGCCTTCCACAGCTCGACCACCTTGTTGATGAGGTCGTTGAAATCGAGCGCGTTGGCCGCCTTCAACCGCGCTTCGTACTTCGCGAGGAGCTTCGGGAAGGGGTCGCTCTTGAGCAGCACCTCGCCGGCGCTCAGCCCGTTCTTGTGGCGGTCGATGCGCCCGCGGACGGCGTTGGGGGCAAGCTCCTTGGGGGAGATCTTGAGCTCCTCGAGCACCGCCTTGATCACCCGAAGCTGGTCGTCGTCGTCGTAGATCACGAAGTCGCGGCGCCACCCCAGCGGCTCGATGTCCTGGCGGAGGATGCGCACGCAGGTGCTGTGGAACGTCGAGATCCACACCTGGCGTGCGGCTTCGCCCACCAGGGCCTCGACCCGGTGGCGCATCTCCTCGGCCGCCTTGTTCGTGAACGTGACCGCGAGCACGTTCCACGGCCGGAGCCACGGCGCGTCGGGCGCGGCGCCGACCGTGCCGCGGGCCAGGAGCGCCGCGATGCGCCGCGTGAGCACACGCGTCTTGCCCGACCCGGCGCCCGCCAGGATCAAGAGCGGGCCGTCGAGCGTCTCGACAGCCCGCTGCTGCTCGGGGTTGAGCCCGTCGGTCAGCTCGCGGGGCAGCATCATCGCCTCGGGCTAACGCGCCCGACTACCACCCGGGGATCACCCAGACCGCTCCGGCGTCGACGCCTCCGCCGTCGGAGGCGCGCTCTCCGACCGCGACGTCCTCGCGACCGTCGCCGTCGAGGTCGGCACCGCCGGCGCCGCCGGAGCCGAAGAGGCCGCCCGCTTCGCCGCCGTAGAGGGTGGCGCGGGCGTCGGCGCTGGTGAGCGAAGCCCCCCAGGACGACGACCACGAGAGCACGTGCACCAGGCCCTGGTCGGTGCCGGCGGTGTCGTCGCTGTCCACGCCGATGACGATGTCGTCGGCGCCGTCGCCGTCGAGGTCGGAGTCGATGACCAGCATCGACCCCGCGTCGCCCGCGGTGCCGGTGAACGTGTGGTCGGCGTCGCCGACGTCCATCACGCCTGCGCCCGGATTCCGGAACAGCCACACCTCGCCGGCGGCCTCCGACGTGAGCCCGAGGTCGAGCTGCCCGCTGCCGTCGATGTCTCCGGGGTGGGCCAGCGTGTCGCCGCCCAGGTACGCGTTGGCCGCATCGCCGCGGATCTCGATCTCCGCCGCGTCGTCGGCGTAGGTGTCCCACTCCAGGGAGCTGTTGCCGGGCAGGACGTACACCGCGCCCGCGTTGGACGCGGCGTCGTCGTTGCCGTCCGCGGAGGCCACGACGTCGTCGTACCCGTCGCCGGTGACGTCCCCCATGACCAGCGAGTACCCGAGGTAGTCGTAGTCGTCGACGCCGTAGATCTTGTCCTCGCCTTCGTCGAGCTCGAGCGTGTCGTCGCTCAGGCCGTCCCCGTCGAAGACCGAGACGCTCCCGCAGTAGTCGCTCCCGCCCCACCCGCCGGCGCTGTCGTAGTAGGCGCCGATGGCGATGTCGGCCTGGCCGTCGCCGTCCATGTCGCCGCTGGCCGCCATCCGCGGCCCGTCCGAGTTGTACTCGCTGTCCGACGAGAAGCGCACGTCGTAGTCGCTGGCGGCGATGTTGCCGGTCAGGCTCGAGCCGCCATAGAACAGGTAGGAGCGGGCATAGTAACCATAGCCGTTGAGGTTTCCGCCCATCAGGAGGTCCTCGGTGCCGTCGCCGTCCACGTCGCCCATCGGGCCGTTCACCCAGCCGACCATGTAGTAGTACCCGCTCGAATACTGGCCGGTGAACGCCGCGGTGTCGTAGTTGCTCACGACGCCTGCTGCCGCCGCCGCCGCCGCGCCGTCCACCACCCACAGGTAGCCGGTGGTGCTCACGGGGGCGCCGACGATCAGGTCCGGGTCGCCGTCGCCGGTGACGTCTCCGCCCATCGAGATGAGGCCGTGATCGCCCAGCGCCATCGAGGCCGTGGTGCCGTACAGCACGCCGCTGGCGACGTCGCCCACGGCCACGTCGTCGACGAGGCCGTCGCAGTCGTCGTCGTTGCCGTTGAGGGTCTCGGTGGTCGGGCCGGTCGTCGACGGGTCGGTGTCGTTGCAGTCGGTCGGGTAGTCGACGCCGTCGGCGTCCTGGTCGTAGTCACTGTCGCCCGCGCAGTCGGAGTCGACCCCGTCGTACCAGGTCTCGGTGGCGCCGGGGTGCACGGTGGCGTCGGTGTCGTTGCAGTCGTCGCCGCCGTGGTCGACCGACCGGTGCCCGTCGGCGTCCTGGTCGTAGTCGTCGTTGCCGGCGCAGTCGGAGTCGACCCCGTCGTACCAGGTGTCGACCGCGTCGGGGTGCACGGTGACGTCGGTGTCGTTGCAGTCGTCGCCGCCGTACTCGGCCGCCTGGTGGCCGTCGGCGTCCTGGTCGTAGTCGTCGTCGCCGGCGCAGTCGGCGTCGACGCCGTCGTACCAGGTCTCCGTCGCGCCCGGGTTCACGGTCGCCTCGGTGTCGTCGCAGTCGTCGCCGCCGGTCTCGACGTCGCCGTAGCCGTCGCCGTCGGCGTCGATCTGCACCCGGGCCAGCACCGCCACCTCCACGTGGCCGCCGCTGATCGCATCGTCGACCATCACGCTCACCGAGTGGTCGCCCCACGTGGTCGGCGTGAAGCCGAGCCGGTGGGTCGCCGTGGTGCCCGGAGCGGGGGCCGAGGTGTACGCGTCGAGGGTGTAGGCGGTCGCCCAGCCCCCCACCACCGACAAGGTCACCTCGACTTCACCGTCGCCGACGTTGGTCACCTCCAGCGCTTCGCTGCGGGTGGCGCCCACGAAGACCACCCCGAGGTCGATCGACGGCGGCGACACCTGGATGGCGCCGGACACCACCGAGCCGGTGTCGGTGTCCCCCGTGTCGTCCTTGGCGCCGTCGGTGTCGTCGATGATGATCGATGCGTCGTCGCAACCGACGAGGCACAGCCACACGAGCACGGAGAGCGTGCGCATTCGGGAGACTCCTGGTTTGAGGGAGATTAGTTGCAGACCGCTTCGGCTTCGTCGCCAAGCGTGACCAGCCATGGCGCCGCCATCGCACAGCCGCCCAACGGGCGGGCCAGCGTGGCCGAGAGGGCAATCAGCTCGGCGCGGCGCGACGTGGCGCCGCCCTCGAGCGCGGCCCGCGCGGCAGCGAGCGCTTCGACCGGACGCCCCTGGTCGGCGAGCACCTGCACCCGCAGCGCATCGAGCTCGTCGGCCACGGCGCCCGACCCGGCGCGCGCCCGCCCGGCGGCGATCGCGCTCAGCACTTCGTCGCCGGGAGCGCCACCGCTGCGGAGCGCCTGGGCGCGGCCGAGCAGGCCCGCCGCGGACTCGGGCGCGCAGGTGACGACGTCGCCCTGCTCCAGGCGTTGGACCTCGCCGCCGACGCACCGCGTCTCGACCACGCCGTGCCGCACCTCGACGCGGGTGCCGAGGGCGTCGCGCGTGACGGTGAAGCCGGTGCCGACCACGCGGACCTCGGCCTCGCGCGTCTGCACCTGGACGTCGAGCCCGCGGTCGGGCGTGACCTCGACGTTGAGCACGCCGCGTTGCCACTCGATCCGGGGGGCCTTGCGCGCACCTTCCACGTCGCCGACACCGCGGTAGGAGAGCGAAACCCCCTCGAACTGGCGTGCGGCCCAGGCCTCTTCGCTCGCGAGCGCGCCGACGCCTTGCGTCGGGGGTGCGCTCGGCCACCACATCGTCAACAGCACGGCGGCGGCGGCGGCAAACGTGCTGGCGCCCGCGACGGCGTACGCCCACACCGCCCGGCTCGGGCGCCGTTCCCGCTCCAGGCTGCGCGCCAGCTTGTGCTGGATCCGCGCCTCGGCGCCCGGCAGCGGCGCGGGCAGCGCTTCGAGGAGCGCGCGCGCGTCGTCGTCGAGGGTGGAGAGATCGTCGTTCATCGCTCCTCCTCCATGGGGTGCAGATCGGTGGCGCGAGCAAGCCGCAGGAAACGTTCGCGGGCGCGGCGGAGCCGACTCTTCATCGTTCCGACGGGGATGTCCAGGATCTCGGCCACTTCGGTGTCCGGACGGTCTTCCAGCAGCGCGAGCACGAGCACCTCGCGGTCCTCTTCGGAGATCCGCTCGAGCAGCTCCTGCACCCGCCGCGTCTGCTCGGAGACGGCGTACAACCGGGCGGGGCCCGAGCTCGGGTCGCGCGCGTCGATCTCCAGGCCGGGCACCCAACGCGCCATGAACGCGCGCCGGCGGTGGCGGCCGAGGGTACGACGCGTGACGCCGAACAACCACGCCGGGAACCGGTCCGCGTCGTAGACCGCGTCGAGGCGCCGGGCGACGACCATCAACACGTCGTGCGCGGCCTCCTCGGCGTCGACCCGCGGGCCGCCGAGCCGCGTGCACCACGACAAGACGACGGGCAACCACGCCTCGACGAGGCGATCGAGCGAGCCGGCCTCCCCGCGAAGGGCGGCCTCGGTCCGCTGCCGGAGCTCGGGGGTCACACGCACGACACCCTCATGCTGCCTCAGGCCCGGATCGATCGCAAGCCCGCGCGATTTCTGGGCGATGCGCCGCGACCGGCCGCGAGCGCGGCGGAGTCCGGTGCGCATCGCACGCGGTGCGCGGGGGCCACCGGACCCTGCTGGCGATCAGGCCGGTCGCGGGCCCCCGCCCTCGCCCTTTCCGATGCGCTCGACGGCCGCCACGCTGGCCTCGAGGCCGTCCCCGGTGGCCGCCCGCCACAACTTCACCGCTTCGATCTTGCGTCCTGCGCGGAGTCGTCCCTGGATCTGCGCCTCCAGCTCTGCCCGCGCGATCGGCTCCAACGTGCGCTCGGGCGGGCGCGGGCGGTCGTCCGGCGCGGCGTACACGAAGTCGACGGGGGCCGCGCGCTCCCCACGTTCGAGGCGCCATACGCGCGTGTGGAGCTTTCGTACCTCCCGACGCAGCGTCAGCACCCCGCCGAGGAGCAGCAGCACCACGGCGCTGAGCACCGCGACCCCCAGGGTCAGCGCCAATCGCCCACCACGATGAAGGGGGCCCAGAAGAAGGGATGGGCCAACGCCGAATCAGCGAGCAGCTTGCGCTGCGCGGTCGCCAGCGCGGTGGCGACGTCGTCCCCCGCCGACAAGCGCGCGTACAACGTCGTCATCAGGCCCATCGTCGCGTCGTCGGAGACGCTCCACAACGACGCCACCAGGGTCTCCACGCCGGCGCGGCGGAATTGGCCGGCGAGGCCGCTCACGGCCATCGGGGGCTTGCCGTTCCCAGCCACCACGTCGCCGGGCAGGGCCGACTCGCAGGCGGACAACAGGACCATCCGGGTCTGGTCCAACCAAGGGCCGAGGGTGGGAATCTCCCGATAGGCGAGGCGCCCGACCGGGTCGGGGAAGCCGGTGAGGACGATGAGGCTCTTCTCCGGGAACGAGGCGTCGAGCAGCCCGTGGGTCGCGAGGTGCACCACCGACTTGCCGGTACACGCCTCGAGTACGGCCTCGCGCTTGCCTTCGGGACCGACGAGCACCTTGGCGGCCTTGTACGTGCGGGCGATGGCCTGCACTTCGGCCTCGGCGCCGGGCAACGTGCCGTCGGGGTTGCCCACCAGCAAGAGCCCGCGACCGTCGACCTTGAACGGCTTCCCGCGTTGCCGGAGCGAACCCACGTGCGTGACGTTGGCGACCGCGACGCGCTCCGCGAGCCACTTTCCATCGTGACGCAGGAGCGAAAACGGGAGCTGCCGGAACACGCCGGTCGCGCTGATGACCACGAACTTCGCCGTCGCCAGCTCGTCGGCGACCGGGGTGTAGAGCCACGCGCCGAGGGCGTCGCACTGCTTGGCCGTCCACTCCGGGTCCCAGGTGTCGGCGGCGCGCAGGCTCTTGCACACCAGGGCCACCTGCTTGCCGAGGACCTCGGCGGTGACGGGCACTTCGCGCGCGGTGATGCGCTCGCGGCGGTAGACCAGGAGGACGAGCTTGTCCGGGAGGGCGACCGGCTGCACCACGACCACGCCCTCGTCGAGGTCGCGCCGCACCGCCTCGAGGTCTTCGGGGTCGGTGCGCACGAGCTCGGCGAAGTGCGGGTAGGAGGCGCGCAGTTGGTCCACGCGCGCCGCGAACTCGGCCTGCACCTCGCCGAGCTGTGAGCGGAGCAGGTCGGCCTGCTCGGGCGGCGCGGTCGCGAGCTGGCGTTCGAGCCACGACTGGCGGTCGGCGAGCGCACGCAGCTCGCCGGAGACCGCGTCGGCGGGCACCGGCGGCGCTTCGTGGTCGGCCAGCGCCATCCGCTCGGCGGCGACGGCGGCGCCGCGCGTGTCGCCGCCGCTGAGGCTCGCGTCGACCAGCGCCTCGTACACCTTGGCGTACTCGCCGCGAAACGCCGCCGCTTCGGCGTCGGAGAGCGTCCGGCGTGTCGCTTCCAGGGCATCGACCGCCTTCTTCAGGAGGCCGACGCCGGCGTCGCGCTTCCCGCCCTGGAGCGCGAGCCGCCCCTCGAGGTAGTCGCAGCGCCACCCCACCGCCGCACCGCCGAGGCCGCGCGCTTCGGCGGCCAACTTCGCGGCGTCGGCCGGTGCTTCCCGCCAGGTGAGGCCCGCGAGGTTCAGGGCCGCCGTCGCGCGGACTCGGGGGTCCTTCGCGCGGTCGTACAACTTCCGGTACTCGGCGGGGTCGGGGGCACCCAGGAGCGCCCGTTGCAGGGCGATGGCCACGGCCTCGTCGGCCCGGCCGGCCGCCTGGAGCGCCGCCTCGGCCTTGCCGTAGAGCTCCTTGGCGCGTGCGAGGTCGCCCTTGCGGTGCGCGACGGTGGCCAGGTTCGCGGTGAGCGCGGCCTTGCGGCGGACGTCGGCGGCGTCGGCCAGGGCGCGCTCGTAGAGCGGGGCGGCGGCGTCGTCGAGGCCGAGCGCCTGCAGCACGATGCCGAGGTCGTTGCGGGCGTCGACCGCGCCGAGTCGCTCGCCCGCCGCGTCGAACCGAGAGATCGCGTCCTCCAGGGCGGTCCGGGCCTCGCGCAGGCGACCGGCGCGCCGGTGGGCGAGGCCCGCGTTGGTCAACGCGTCGCCGACCCCGTGGGCGTCGCCCAGGGTGGCGAAGAGGCCGCGCGCGGCCTCGAAGGCTTTGCCCGCGTCGTCGGGACGCCCGAGCGCCATCCGCACCAGGCCCAGGTTGTTCGCGGCGGTGGCCGCGAGTGCGGGATCGCCGGCGGTGCGCGCCGCCTCGACCGCGCCCTTGAGCTTGGCCTCGGCCGCGGCGGCGTCGCC
>SXOM01000023.1 GCA_005776735.1 Pseudomonadota bacterium | reverse complement strand
GTCCGCCGGAGCCGGCGCCGCCCGCCCTGCCGCCGCCTCCCCCGCCGCCGCCCCCGCCGCCCCCGAGCTTCCCGCTCGGCCACCCCGAGGCCAGCGGTGCGTCGTTGTCGGCCCTGGGCGCCACACCCGCCGAGGTCGAGCTCTTCGCCGGCCTCGACGTGACCAGCATCGCCGAGCTGCTCCTGGTGCCGCCGACGGGGCACGCCCGCGCGGGCGAGCGCCTCGTCACCGGCGTCGAGCCGGAGGGGCCGGTGCTCCTGCGCGGGAAGGTCTCGCGGCGGGTCACCCACCTGTCGCCGACCGGGCGCCGCTTCGAGCTGGTGCTCGCCACCGACCGCGGCGACGTGCGGTGCCGCTGGTTGGCGGCCGTCCCCGACGAGGTGTGGTTGGGCGCCGCGGGAGCGGCCCTCGGCCTCGCCGGGCGGCTCGAGCAGACCGACGATGGCCCGGTGCTCTACGAGGGCGAACCGCTCGGGATCGACGGTCGCGGGGGCGACTGGTTCCCGAGCTACGGCATCGCCGGTGTCGACGACGTGCGGGTGCGGGCGTTGGTCCGCGCCGCGCTGCGCAGCGTCGACGAGGTGCTGCAGGACCACCTCCCGCCCGAGGTGGTCGAGCGGCACAAGCTCGCGCCGGTGGGCGTGGCGCTGCGCGACGCCCACTTCCCCTCCAACGTGCACCGCAAGGGCCGCGCGCGCCTGGCGTTCGACGAGCTGCTCCAGGTGCAGCTCGGGCTCGCGCTCCTGCGCTCGCCCGAGCGGCGCGACCGCGGCACCGCGCACGCGGTCCACCACGGCCTCGTGAGCCGCGGCTTCGGCCTGGCCGGTTGGCAGTTCAACGACGCGCAGGAGGCGGCGTTCGACACCATCCGCCGCGACCTGCGCCGCACCGCGCCGATGGAGCGCCTGTTGCAGGGCGACGTCGGCAGCGGCAAGGGCGCGGTCGCGCGCGCCGCGATGACCGTGGTCGTCGAGGAGAAGCAGCAGGTCCTGTACTGCGCGTCCGACGCCCTGGCGGCCGAACACCACCACCTCTTCGCCGCCGACTGGTGGCGGGCGGTGGGCGTGGAGCCGCTCTTGTTGTTGGGGCCGCCCACCCGCGCCGAAGCGGAAGCGCTCCGCAAGGGCGAGACCCAGGTGGTCTACGGCACGCAGAAGCTGCTCGAAGCCCCGCCCGAGCTCAAGAAGGTCGGCCTCGTGGTGGTCGAACAGAGCGGCACCTACGCGATGCCCGAGCTGGCCCGTTTCGAAGGGCAACGGCCCGACCTGCTGGTGGTCACGCCGACGCCCGTGCCGGCGCTCCTGGCGATGACCGTGTACGGCGGTCTCGCGATGAGCGTCATCGACAACCCGCCGATGCACGGGGTCGACACCCACGTGGTCGAGGTCGCGGAGCGCGACTCGGCCTACGCGGCGGCGCGCGAAGCGCTGGCGGCCGGCCGCCAGGTGATCCTGGTCTTCCCGTTCGAAGAGGGCCGGAAGGACCTCCTGAGCCCGAGCGAAGCCCGCCGCATGGCCGACGTGCTCAGCTCGCAGCAGCTCCCGGGGGCGCGCATCGCGCTCTTCTCCGGGGGGCTCACGCCACAGGAGCGATTCCGCGCCTACGACGACTTCCAGCACCGCCGCGCCGACGTGCTGCTCGCCACGACCGCCTTCGAGGAGGGGCCGATCGTCCCCAACGCCTCGGTCCTCATCGCCGAGTACGCCGAGGGCTTCGATCTCGTGCGGTTGCACCGCCTCCGCAACCACGTGGCCAACGGCTGGGTGCGCTCTGCGTGTTTCTTCGTCCAGGGCGAAGGCACCAGCGACGCGGCGCGCACGCGGCTCGACCTCGTGGCCCGCGAAGACGACGGCTTCCGCATCGCCGACCTCGACCTCGCCGCGCGCGGCGTGGGGGCCGCGCTCGGCGACACCGCCGACATCCCGCGGTTCGCCTGGGCCGATCCGGCGCAGGACCGGGACACCTTGTCCCGCGCCCGCCAGGAGGCGTTCAAGCTGCTCGGGCTCGATCCGGGGCTCCGGCGGCGCCAGAACCGCGCGCTGGTCAACCTCGTCCGCGCCCGCTTCGGCGAGGAGCCGTTCAACCAGGAAGGTGCGCCGCCGCCCCCCGCCGCGGGCGGGGACAACGCGTCGCGCCGCCGCCGCCGTCGTCGGAGGTAGCCCATGCCCGCCGCCCGTCAGAGCATCGAGGTCAACGTGCCGCCCGAGCGGCTGATGGCGCTCGTCACCGACTTCGCCGCCTACCCGCGGTTCCTGCCCGAGATGATGGAGTCGACGGTGCTCCGCCACGAAGGCGACGTGTGGGTGGTCCGCTTCGCGGTCCGCGTGGTCCGCCGGTTGGAGTACACGCTGCGCCTCCACAAGGAGTCGCCCACGCGCCTGCGGTGGACCTTGGTCGAAGGTGCGTTCAAGGGCAACGACGGCGGGTGGGACCTCACCCCCCTCGCCGACGGCAAGCGCACGCGCGCCGACTACCACATCGACCTCGAGATCGGGATGTTCGTCCCCGGCAGCGTCCTCAAGACGCTCATCGAGACGAGCCTCCCCGCGACCCTGTCCGCGTTCAAGAAAGAAGCCGAGGCCCGTGGGTAGCGCGCCAGGTCGCCCGTGCGGGTGAGCTGGCTCATCCCCGTGCGCGACGGCGCGCGGTGGCTCGGCGACGCGGTGCAGAGCGCGTTGGCCGACTCCGAGGCCGACGACGAGGTGGTCGTCGTCGACGACGGCAGCTCCGACGACCCCGGGCGGGTCCTGCCCCGCGACCGCCGCGTGCGCCTCATCCGCCAACCGCCGCTCGGCATCGTCGCGGCGTTGGAGCACGGCCGGCGCGAGGCCGCCGGTCCGTTGCTCGCGCGGCTGGACTGCGACGATCTCGTGCTGCCCGGCCGGCTCGCCGCCCAGCGCCCTCGCTTCGCCGACCCACAGGTGGCGGCGGTGGGCGGACGGGCGCGGGCGGTGGCCGAGGAGGGCGAGGTGCCGGAGGGGATGCGGCGCTATGTGGAGTGGGTCAACCAGCAGGACGACCCCCACCGCGAGCTGCTCGTCGAGAGCCCGATGTTCCACCCGGCGACCACGCTTCGGGCGTCGGCGGTCGCGGCGATCGGGGGGTACCGGGCGGGTCCATTCCCCGAGGACTACGACCTGTTCCTGCGGCTGGCGAGCGCCGGCCATCGCCTCGAGAACTTGCCGCGCGACGTGCTCGCGTGGCGGGATCGCCCGGGGCGGCTCACGCGCACCGACCCGCGCTACGCGCGCCCGGCCTTCATGCCGTTGAAGCAGGCCTGGCTCGAAGCGGGGCCGCTCGCCACGCCGCGGCGGGTGGTCCTGTGGGGCGCCAACCGGGCGGGCCGCCCGTGGTTGCCGTGGTTGTTGGCGGCGGGCCACGACGTGCCGTTCGTCATCGACCTCGCGCCCCTGTCCACGCGGCACGGTCGCCCGGTGCGGCGGCCGGAGGTGCTGGTCGACGCCCAGCTCGACGTGCTGCTGGTGGCGGTGGGCGCGCGCGGCGCGCGGGAGGAGATCCGCGGCCGGATCGCGGCCATGCGTCCCGACCTGGTCGAAGGGCGGAGCTGGTTCGCGTTGGCGTGAG
>SXOM01000192.1 GCA_005776735.1 Pseudomonadota bacterium | reverse complement strand
GATGACCGGACCGCTGTCGGCGCGGCTGATGAGCTCGAACTGAGAGGGGTCGATCAGCGCCGCGATGTCGGGCAGGTGCTTGTCCTGGCGCAGCGACTTGCCGGTGGAGAAGCTCCCTGCGCTGCCGCTCTTGCGCTCGGGGCGAGCGGCGAGGCGCGGGGTGGCGCTGTGGGCCAGGGTCCACCCCGGGCCCTCCCGCATGAAGCTGCCCTGCGGGCAGGACACCCGGTCCAGCTCGCCCTCCTTGATGGAGACGCTGCGGCGTGCGAGCACCCGGCCCTCGACCGTGCGGACGCCGATGTCTTCTTCGTACTCGTCGCCTTCCTGGTAGCGGTAGTAGATGCGCGAGATCGGCGCGTGGCGCCAGTCCACGATCCGCAAGCCGTCCTCCAGGCAGGTGGCCTTGCCCAACAAGACGTCGAAGGTGCGCCCGTCGCTGCGCAGGCGCATGTGGGCGAAGTACGGGTTCTGCGGGTCGGGGCGGTCGGTCGGGCGGCCCCGGCGGAGCTGCTCCAACAGACGGACGAGGTGTTCGTACTGCTGCTCGAACGCGCTCTTGTCGTCGGATTTTCCGCCGCGGATCTGCTCCTGGATGTGTTGGAGCTCGCCGATGATCTCGTCTTCGGAGGCGTAGGTACGGCCGGCAGCGCGCCCGAGCCGTTCACGGGCCTCGCCCAAGAGGCGGAGCTCCTCCTCGACGATCGGGGGGGGGTTCTGGGACATCCCGTTGGGCTAACTCCCGGCCGGCGCCCCGGAAACCTCCGTCGCGAGCGTGAAGCTGGAGTGTTGCTTTGCGGCGGAGATCCGTGCGTTTTCACCCGGTCGCGGCACCACCCACTCCACCATCACCGGCGCCGGCCACGCCCACGGCTGGTCGTTGCACCGCACCCGGCCTTCCCGAACCGCCACCGACAGCTCCGCGACCGGAAGCCCGCCGAGGTCCCGCAAAAGGGCCTCGAAGCGACCCTGTTCGTCGGGATCGACACACTGCATGTGGTTGCGCACCGTGAACGCCACGTGGAACCAGGCCGGCCGCATCGCGACGCCCGCGAGGCCGAGGCGCTCGGCCACCCGCCGATGCAGCTCGCCCACTTCGCGCACCAGGCCGAGCCCCGGGACCTGCTGACCGGGCAACGGCGGGCGGCCCGCCCGGAACGCGCCGAGCGGGTGGCGCAGCGTGAGCCAGTGCACGAAGAGCACGGGGTCGTCACCCACCTTGTCGCGCCCGAGCACCGACTCCGCCAGCAGGTGCTCGGCGCCGGCCGCCGTCCCGAACAGGCGGAAGCGGTCGCCGAGGTCGGTACGATCGAGCTCGACGCGCAGCTCGCCGTACCCGAGCCGGCGCACCTGGCTGAGCAGGCCGAAGCGCTCCAACGCAAGCTCGATGGCCGGCCGGGTGTACAGGCCGAGCATCCGCGCGGTGCGCTCCCGTTTCGGCCCGAGGAGGGCGTCGACGTCTTCCTCGTCCAGCCGAACCTCGCCGAACAGGTCGCCGAGGCCCCGGCTGATGCGCCGAAACCTCGACCGCATCGGGTCGAACTCCGGACGCAGCGTGAGCGTCCGCTCCCCGGCGAGCACCAGTGCGGTGTGGGTGAGCACCCGCCAGGCGTCGGCCCGGTAGCCGCCGCCCGGCACCCACACGCTGGGGAGCCCGGTGAGCGCGCGCGCCACGGCCAGGTCGCGCCGGCGCACCCCGGCTTCGCTCACCGCCAACGTGCCGATGGGATCGCCCTCGCGGACGTCACCGCCGGCGATCACGAACCACAACGCCGCGCGCGGCATGCGGCCGATGAGCGCGGTGAGCGCGGCGTGGTAGGCGTCGTCCCCCGACCCGCGTGGAAGCACGATCTCGTCGACCCCGGACGGCGACGCCCAGCCGGGGCCGGAGATCGACCCGATCCACGCGGTGCCCTTCAGGCACGCCGCCAGGCCGTCCGGCGGGTGGGCGTCGAGGTCCAGGACGCCGACCGCGCCGGCAAACCCGCTCGCGCGCACCGCGGCGACCGCCACCGCGATGTCGTTGAGCGCGCAGAACCCGGCGCCCCGATCGGGGCCCGCGTGGTGGAAGCCGCCCGCGAGGTTGAGGACCGGCCCCTTGTCCGCCAGCGCCGTGCGCGCTGCCAGGATGGTGCCGCCGCACGCGCGGCGCAGGCTGTCCATGACGGTGTCGACCGGGACGTCCCAGGGCTCCACCGCGAAGATCGACGCCAGGGTCTCGGGCTGGGTGAGCGCTTCGAGCCACGCTTCGTCGTGCACGCGGCCCAGCTCGTTCCACTGCGCCCGATCGGGCACCAGCAGGTCCGCCTCACCGAGCACGTGCAGCGCCTCCAGCGCGTCGACCACCAGCTCCGGCCGCCGCGGGTCGAGCCCCGTGCGGGCGAGCAGGCTCGTGAGCGGGAGGCGGTACTCCGGGTGCCAGACCACGCGGGGCGGGCGGCGGAACCAGCGGGTGAGCGCGCGCATCCACGAAGCCACGGGGCGCTGTAGCCCCGTGGGCGGCGCCGCGCGACCGGCGCCTCGCCGGGCAACGCCCGGCCGGCGCCGCGGCG
>SXOM01000191.1 GCA_005776735.1 Pseudomonadota bacterium | reverse complement strand
GCCGCCGCCTCCCCCGCGCCGCCCGCCTCCCCCGCGCCCGTCGCCCGCGTCAGCGCAAGACCGCCGCCTGCGCGCGCAGCGCGCGCAGCTCGGCCACCCCACCCGCGATGCCTGCCGCCTCGGCCAACGCCAACGCGGCGTCGATCGTCTCGATCACCACGTCGGGGTCGCCCTGCGCGTGCCACAACCGCGCGCGGGTGAGCGCGATCCACACCTGGGTGGGCACGTCGCCCACCGCCACCGCGAGCTCGTGCGCCTCCGTGGCGAGGTGGAGTCCGCGGGCGAGTTGCCCGCGTACGAGGCACAACTGCGCCCGATTGTCGACGATCGCCCCGAGCATCCGGCGGTTGTCGACGGCGTGGTACCACGCCTCCGCTTCGACCAGGCACGCCTCCGCCTCCAGGGCACGCGCTTCGTTCCAGCGCGAGGTCGGCTCGGCGAGGCACATCCGGAGCAGGTTCTGACCCAGGTTGCCGAGGTGCAACATGCGCAGCGGCAGCGCCCCGGCCTGGAGCGCCAGGCCCACGCTCTCGCGTAGCATCGCGTCGGCTTCGTCGAGGCGGCCCTGGTCGGATCGGCCGAGGCCGAGGAGCCCGAGCGCCGCGGCGCGCAGCGCAGGAGTGCCCCCCCCGTCGGCGAGGTCGCGCGCACGCAGGAGCACCGGGTCGGCAGCCGCGGCCCGGCCGGCGAGCACCTGGGTGGTGCCGATCGCAATCAGCGCCTCGGCGACCCCGGCGGAGTCGCCCGCCCCTTCGAAGTACGCGAGGCACGCCCGGGCTTCGGCTTCGGCTTCGGAGAGCCCCAGGCGCGCCAGCACGAGCGCGCGCACCAGGCGCGCCGCCACACGTTGGCTCTCGGTGTCCGCCGCCGCCACCGCCGCTTCCGCGAGATCGCGCGCCGCGATCGGATCGCCGTGGACGGCGGCGCGGGCACGCGCGAGGCGGCGGGCGAACCGGGGCACCGCCTCAGGCCGGGGCGCGCGCGGAGTGGGCGCGGTGCTTCATGCCATGGGGTTCGATCTCTTCGGTGGGCGGCGTGAACGTGGCCGCCGGGCACGTCCAGGTGTGGAGCGTGATCCCCGAGGTGGGCTGCGACGCCTGGTGCCGCTTGATGAGGTACTGCCGCAACAGCTCCGCCGGGTCGGGCGGCGGATCGTCGATCGACGGGACGGCGGGCGTGTAGATCGGCTTGAAGAGCACGCCCCCGCCTTCTTTGTTGAGGAAGCCGAAGACCGCCGACGTGTCGCCGTAGGGGAGGTAGCGCAGCTCGTGCTGCGCCTGCCCGAGCGAGTTGGTGCCCGTGGTGCCGATCTTGCCGACGCCGACGAGGTTGCCGCACACGACGTCCTCGAGGAAGCTGCCCGGGCACACGAAGTCCGGCGGTGCGGGAGCGTCCTTGGCGGGGGGCGCGCCCTCGAAGGCGAACCAGACGCTCGCGGCGTCGCGGGCCGAGCAGGTGGGGAGCCAACTGGAGGACACAGCCTCGGCGAGCGCGGCGAAGAGCAGCATGACCGACGTATAACCGCTCGACCCGGTCGCCATTCCCGGCGACGTGCTACCCTTGACGTGTCAAAAGGGGACCGTGGCCAAGAAACCGTCCGGCATGGTGATGAAGAGCGGCGCCAAGGGCGCGGGCGGGAAGGGTGCGTCCGGGGCACGCAAGAGCGGCAAGGCCCCCAAGGGCAAGGCGCCGCGCGGCACGTTCGCGAGCTGGATGCGCGCGATCGGCCGGTCGCTCGTCATCGGCAGCCTCCTCGGGACGGCGGTGGTCGGCGGCGTCTTGTGGCGCTGGGCGCTCGGCGTGGTCGACGCGGGGCTCGAGCGCCCGACCTGGAGCGTGCCGGGGGCGGTCAAGAGCGCCCCGTTGGTCGTGTGGGAAGGGGAGACGATGAGCCCCGACGAGCTCGCCACCGACCTTGCGTCGGCCGGGTACGCCCGGGTGCCCAAGGCCACCCAGCCCGGCGACTTCCAGGTCACCGACGACGCGGTGCACGTGGTCCTCTCGGCCGCGAAGGGGCCGGGCTGGACGGTGGCGGCCGGGGAGTCGCTGGTGACGTTCCACGGCGGGCGGGTCCAGAGCATCACGCCCGATTCGCAGCTCGAGCTCCCGCCGGCCACGCTCGCGGTGGTGCGCGGGGCCGACAACGAGAACCGCAACCCGGTGGCGCTCGCGGACATCCCGCCGCACATGGTGCAGGCGGTCCTGGCCATCGAGGACACCCGCTTCTACGATCACGCCGGAATCGATCCGATCGGCATCTTGCGCGCGATGTTCCAGAACGCGCTGCGGCAGTCGTGGGTGCAGGGGGGGAGCACGCTCACCCAACAGTTGGTGAAGAACCTCTTCCTCAGCTCCGAGCGCACCGCCGACCGCAAGTGGAAGGAGGCGTTCATCGCCCTGGCGCTCGAACATCGCCGCTCCAAGGACGAGATCCTGGCGCTGTACCTCAACGAGGTCTACTTCGGCCAGGCGGGGGGCAGCTCGGTGTGCGGGGTCGACGCCGCCGCGCGGGCGTTCTTCGCAAAGCCGGTCGAGCGGGTCAGCCTCGCCGAAGCCGCCACCATCGCGGGGATGATCCAGTCGCCCAACCCGTACAACCCCGTGCGCCACCCCGAAGACGCCAAGGCCCGCCGCGACGTGGTGCTCTCACGCATGGTCGACGCGGGCTTCGTCGACGCCGCGGCCGCCGCGAAGGCCAAGGAGGCACCGCTCGGCGCCCACGCGTCGGCGGCGGGCCGCTTGTCACCGTGGGCGGTCGACCTGGCCGTCGAGGATGCCGAGGCCGGCGACGAGGGGCGCGTGGCCCGCGAAGCGCTCGAGGTGCACACCACCATCCAACCGCAGGTGCAGCGCCTCGCAGAGCGGGCGCTGGAAGAAGGGATGGCCGAGGTGGTCGCCGCACACCCGAAGCTCGGCGGCGTGCAGGCGGCCGTCGTGGTCGTCCGCGCGCGCGACGGCGCGGTGGTCGCCATGGTGGGGGGGAGGAACTACGGCGACAGCGCGTTCAACCGCGTGGTCAACAGCCCGCGGCCCATCGGCTCCACCGTCAAGCCGCTCACGCTCCTCGCGGCGCTCGAGGCCGATCCCACCCTGTCGCCGGCCACCCTGTTCGACGATGCCCCGCTCGAGCGTACCGTCGACGGAAAGGTGTGGGCCCCGGCCAACTACGACGGCACGTTCGGCGGCCCGTTGTCCCTGCGTGCGTCCATCGCGCGCTCCCGGAACATCCCGGCGGTGCTGCTCGCCGAGCGGGTGGGCCTCGGCACCCTGCGTGATCGGCTCCAGGCGCTCGGGCTCAGCCGCGCCACGGCGTACCCTTCGGCTTCGCTCGGTGGGTTCTCCGCGACGCCCTTGGAGCTCGCGGGTGCGTACACCGTCTTTGCGGGCAAGGGGCGCGCCCAACGTCCGTTCCTCGTGCGCGCAGTGGTCGACGACGGCACCGCCGCGAAGACCGCCCCGGCGCCCGAGGGCCCCCGCTACTCCGATCGTGCCACGTTCCTCGCGTGGGACGTGCTGCACAGCGTGATGACCGACGGCACCGCCAAGAGCGCGGCGAAGTACGGCGTCGGCGCCGGGGCGGTGGGCAAGACCGGCACCACCGACGACTACGCCGACGCCTGGTTCGTCGGCACCAGCGGCCCCTACGTCACGGTGGTGTGGCTCGGGTACGACCGGCCCAAGGCGATGGGCGTGACCGGCGGGCAGGCCGCGCTCCCCATCTGGGCGCGGCTGGTCGACGCGGTCGGCTTCGACGACAAGGGGCTCGCGCCGCCCGACGGGGTCGAGGCGGCCGAGGTCTGCGTGGCGACCGGGGCGCCGCCGTGCCCGAGCTGCGAAGCGACGGCCACCGAGTGGTTCTCCACCGGGACCGTCCCGCCGGCCACCTGCGACGTGCTGCCCGAGGCGGTCGAGGCGGTCAAGGACGGGTGGGCCCGCCTCGGGGAGCTGTTCGGCCTCGGCGAGTGAACCGCACCACGAGCCACATGCTATGTTCCGGGGGATGTCCACTTCGCGCATGCTCCGCTCGCGGCTCTCGGCCGCCGTGCTGCTCCTGGCGGTGGCCGCCGCTCCCTCCGCCGCGTGGGCGGAGTGCAAAGCGCCGTACACCTCGTCCGAGCTGGTCAACGACCTCACCTCCAGCCAGCTCGCCCTGCGCAACCTCGACGAGGCGACGTTCAACGCCGCCGCCGGCCGGCTCGAGGCGGGTGTGGCCTGCGTCAGCAACCCCATCCCGCCGATGGTCTTCGCCAGCGCCTACCGCTACATCGGCGCCAACCGCTACCTCAGCCAGGACATCGAAGGTTCGCGGCGCTGGTTCCGCACATCGCTCGAGCTCGACGCCGGCTACCAGTGGGACGCCAACGAGCTCGAGCTCGAGAGCCCGATCCGCGCGGTGTTCGAGTCCGAACGCGACGCGGGCCGCGCGGCCCCCGTCAAGGTCGAAGGTCGCGTGCTCGCCCAGCCGGCCGGTAGCACCTACATGATCGACGGTCGTCCGCTCAGCGTCGCCGAGGCCACGCCCGACCGGCCCCACGTCCTGCAGCAGGTCGCCACCTCCGACCGCAGCGTCCGCGGCACGTGGTTGCTCGACGGGCCCTCGTTCCCCGCGCAAACGCTGCAAGACGCGGTGGTCGCCGCCGCCACGCCGGAAGATCAGCAGAAGGCCGCCAAAGAAGCCAAGAAGGCCAAGCCCAAGGCCGAGCGCGAGAAGGTGGCCAACGTCGAGTACACCGACTCGGGGGCCATCAAGGTCGAGCGGGTGCGCCCGCCGGAAAAGACGCCGCTGATGATCGTCGGCGCCGTCGCGATCCTCGGCGCCGGCAGCCTGTACGCCGCCAGCTTCGTGACGCACGACGAGTTCGAGGCCTCCACGACCACCGACCAGCTCCTCGAGCGCCAGACGCTCACCAACGCCCTGGTGCTCGGCTCCGGCGGGGTGCTCCTCGCGGGGCTGGGCGTCGGGTACTGGGGAATCGTGCTCGACGGTGGGGCGGGTGTCGGGATCTCCGGTCACTTCTGAGCCGGGTTGGGTCGGCCGGAGCGGGCGGCGATGGCGCCCCGCGGTCCGGGAATCGTCGCGAGAGGGCGGGATGGCGGCCATCGTACCGGTCACGGGCGAAGGCCGCGGCCCCCCGGGCGGGCCCGCCCCCGGCGTGGTTGCCGCGCTCAAGCTGGCCCGGCCGGACGACCCGTTGTCGGTCGAGGCGCTCCAGAAGGAGATCGTGGTCTTCGAGGCCCTGTGTCGGGCGCCGGGCGAGCCGCCCTGCCCGCGCCTGTTCGACGTCATCGAGGGGCGCGCACCGGGCCTGGTGATGGAGTGGTGCCCCAACGATCTGGAGCGTTGGTGGGCCGAACGATACCCGGCGGCCGAGGCCATCGAGGCGTTGTGCGAAGCGCTGGCCGCGGTGTGTCGGAGGGTGCGCGAGTACGCGGTGGTCAGCGAGATGGAGCTCGGCCGTCGTGTGGTGCACGCCGACATCAAGCCGCGCAACGTGCTCTTGTCGGCCTCCGGGCGCTGGTTGCTCACCGACTTCGGGGCCGCCAAGTCGCGCGCGGTCGACGAGGAGTCGTGGGTGGCCACGCGGATGATCATCGGCACCGAGAACTACATCGCGCCAGAGACGTTGTTCAACGCCAGGAAAACCCACCCCGCGGCGATGGACACCTGGAGCATCGGCTGCACGCTCTTCGCGTGCCTGCGCATGCGGGCGCTGTTGCGTGGTGGCGGGAAGCTGCCACCGAACGGCACCCACTCCCACCACTTCCGCACCCACCGCACCGCGCTCGTCGCCGACCTGCAGCTCCGCCACCCCACCCGGTTCGCCGACCGCGACCTGGAGCCCGAGGCCTTCGTGAGCCCGGATCGGCTCCCCGACAAGGACCGCAACGCGATCGAGGAGTGCCTGCGCGGGATCTACGACAACGCGGCGTTCGAAGCTCGCCTCGCCACCGAGGTGATCAACCTGGTCGACCGCGCGCTGCTCATCGACCCCGCGCGTCGCTACACCGATCCCCTCGAGATGGCCGGCGACCTGGAGGCGCTCGGTACGCGCGCGCGGGAGCTCCGCCTGCGCGCGTCCGGCGGCCCGACCGGCCCGCAGAGCTCCACGCCCACGATCCAACCGCCGGCGCCTGCGTCGGCGTTCCCCGCTCCGGCCGGCCTGCCGGCCGGAGGGCCGAACTTGAGGTGTGCACAGCAGAGATCCGGCCAAAATCCAGTCCGAAAGTACCGGGGGTTGTGAAAAGGCGGGAGTTTGGCGGAAAGG
>SXOM01000190.1 GCA_005776735.1 Pseudomonadota bacterium | reverse complement strand
GCGGCCGGCGCGGGGCCGCTGCGGGCGCGCGGCGCGCGGTCGGGGCGGCGGTGGCCGGAGGCGGGCGAGGGTCGCCGCCACCACCTTCGACCTTCACGAGGCCGGGGTGCAGATGATGCGGCTCACGTCCGTCCCCTGCGCCACCGAGGCGACGTTCGCCGGGGCCACTGCGAGCGCGCTGCAGCCGGCGGTTGGCGGCGCGCACGGAGCCACTGACGAAACCGCGAAGCGGAGAAGGCGCAAGAAGCCGGACCAGGGGCACCGGTAGGGCCGCGGGGCAGCGCGTCCGCGGCGGGATACTCGGCGGGGATGCGCATCACCCACCTCACCGTGGAGAACTTCCGGAGCATCCGCAAGCTCGAGCTGAAGGACATTCCCGACGTGGCGGTGTTCTACGGTGAGAACGGGACGGGGAAGTCGAACATTCTTCGCGCGGTGCACTTGGCCTGGGAGTGCGTTGCAGCCGCGGCGGGCGGGCGAGCCGTCGCGGCCCGGCCCGACGCGCCGCTGGGGACCACGTTGACCCCTCGGCTCGCTATCGAGGTCGAATTTGGGTCGGACAGCTTCCGAGCGCGAGGTTGGACCACAGAAGCGGTCTCTCTCGACTGTCACGTGGATGGCTCGGGGACTGTCATTCTGCAATCGCTGACGGCCACGCTCGTCGACACCAGTGGACGTGCCAAAGTGTTCAGCCGCCCTGCAGACCAACAGCTGTTCACGGAGCTGGCGAAGCTCAACGGGAACAGCCCTGCGGTGCAGATGTACGGCGAATGGCTGTCCGCGCTGACCGCGACCCAGGCCAACCGGTTCACACGGATCACTGACCCGCGAGAACGCGAGAAGCGGGCGGCCGGGGACGCAGACGTACCGGAGTTGGCCGCGCTCGGCGAGATCGAGAGGGCGTCCATGCGTGCCGTGACCGACCCCGATGCCGAGATGCCCGAGCGGCTCGAACGCTTCCTGCAGTTGATGCAGACCGAGCTCCGGCGGGACAGGGGGCGTGCGGTGAGCCTCCAAGGCGGGGTGGCCGCGCTCCAGGAGGTGCGAAAGGTGCACGGGCGCGCCGTCGGGTTCCCGCTCGAGTCGCTCGGCCTCGGCGCCCGCCACTTGTACTCCATCGTCGGCGCCGTCATCCTGAGCGGTGCCCGCGTCGTGGCC
The DNA here is from genome assembly GCA_005776735.1 of Pseudomonadota bacterium. GTDB lineage: Bacteria > Myxococcota_A > UBA796 > UBA796 > SXON01 > SXON01. Next base: position 2,751 of record SXOM01000190.1, on the reverse strand, counting down.
ATCGACGAACCCGAAGCCCACCTCCACGCCCCCACCAGCGGCCGCGCCCTGCGCGGTCTGCTGTTGAAGCTCCTCCCCGACCCTGTCCACCAGCTCTTCGTCGCGACACACTCCGAGCAGTTCGACCTGAATCCCGAGGGCTTCTACGAGGTCACCTGGACCGAGGAGGAGGGGACCAAGGCCGAGTGGCGGACCGACCTCGTCGACCTCGACCGGCGGCACACCTACTCGCCGGGAGCCGCGCGGCACGCGCTGCTCGAGGCGCTGGAAGGCGACCTGGACTCGGTGGTGTACACCCGCCCCGACGGATCGACCGTCACCGCGGCGGAGATGGTCCAGCTCCTCGTACGCGACGCCCCCGAGGCCTACGAGTACCTCACCCTGGTCACGGAGGCGGCGGTCCGAGCCGTCGCGGTCCGTGCACGCCGCGAGGCGGCGAAAGGATGATCCTGGTGCTGGCGCCGACCTACGCGCCCGACGACGTCATCGGGCCGAGGGCAGCCTGGGTGGCGGGCCTCAACGTCGCCGCGCTCCGCGCGGCGGGGTTCGAGGTGAGCACCGAGGTGCGGCCGGAGGTGTGGGAGGGCTTAGGCTTCTTCGGCCACGGGAACGAGCGTTTTCCCGAGGCGGCCGGCGGAGTCAACGCCCTTCCCGCCCGGACGATCGAGCGGGTCCGTGGCGGGTGGCTTCACGTCTTCGCCTGCTTCACCGGCCAGGAGTTCGGGCCGGAGGCCATCCGGTCCGGCGTGGCGACGTTCGCCGGCTACCGCGAGGCGATCGAGCCACGCTGGGACGAGCGCACGATCCCACCTGGGCTGCGCGGGGCGTTGGAGGACGTGCTCACGTGCGTCACGTTGTGCCTCGCCCACGGACGCGCGCCGGAGCTCCGGCGCCGCCTGCGCACCGCAACCGACCGGGTGATCGCGTGGTGTGACGAGAACCCCGGGTCCGCCGACGCCCGGCTCAGCGTGATGGTTCGAGGACTCGAACGTTCCCTGGTGCTGCTGCCGAGCTGACCCGGCCCCCGCAGGATCGCATGCCCCTCCCCCCCGCCAACGCCCCCTGCCCGTGCGGCTCGGCCCGCAAGGCCAAGAGTTGCTGCCTGCCGGTGCTCGAGGGGGCGCCGGCGGCGACGCCCGAGGCGCGGATGCGCTCGCGCTACACGGCCTATGCGTGTGGCGCGGTCGCCCACCTGATCCGCACCACCGACCCCGCGGGCCCGCACCACCAGGCCGACGCCCGCGCGTGGGCCGAGGACCTGCGGCGCTATTGCGCGCAGGTGCGCTTCACCGGCCTGTGCGTCCTCGACTCCAGCACCGACGGCGACCGGGGCCACGTCTCGTTCCGCGCGACCTTCGAGCACGCGGGCCAGACGCACGCGCTCGCCGAGCACAGCCGCTTCCGTCGCCTCGACGGCCGCTGGGTCTACACCGACGGGGCGCCGCTCCCCCCCGCGTGAGCGCGCCCCGGCGGGCGGGGTCCCGTGATAGCCGCTCGGGTCAGGAGTCCGCCGTGTCCGACGCGTATCTGGCCATCGCCCGCAAGTGGCGCCCGCGTACGCTCGAAGAGATGGCGGGGCAGACGCACGTCACCCGCACCCTCGGCAACGCGCTTCAGAGCGGCCGGTTGCACCACGCGTTCTTGTTCACCGGCGCCCGCGGCGTCGGCCAGACCACCGCCGCGCTCGCGTTCGCAAGGGCGCTCAACTGCGCCGAGGGGTCCTCGCTCACCCCGTGCGGCAAGTGCGCCCCGTGCCTGGAGATTCCCAACGGCAACAGCCCCGACGTGATCGAGGTTGACGGCGCGAGCAACAACTCGGTGGAGGATGTCCGCGACCTGCGCGACGGCGTCCGCTACCTGCCCACCTCGGGTCGCGACAAGATCTACATCATCGACGAGGTCCACCTGCTGTCCAAGGGGGCGGTCAACGCCCTCCTCAAGACGCTCGAGGAGCCCCCGCCGCACGTCAAGTTCCTCTTCGCGACCACCGAGGTCAACCAGAGCCCCGAGACCATCCTGAGCCGGGTGCAGCGCTTCGACTTCAAGCGCATCCCGCAGCCCGTCGTCGGCGAGCGGCTGCGGCTCATCTGCGACGCCGAGGGCGTGCAGATCAGCGAGGCCGGCCTGCGCATGATCGCGCGCGCCGGTGAAGGGTCGATGCGCGACAGCCAGAGCCTGCTGGACCAGGTGATCTCGTTCGGCGGCACCACGCCCACCGACGCACAGGTGGCCGACATCCTCGGCCTGGTCGACCGGCGCATGCTCTACGACATGCTCGAGGGCCTGCTCGGGGGCGACGGTCCCCGCTGCCTCGACGCCATCGCGGCGGTCTACGAGTCCGGCTACGAGATGGGCCAGTTCACCAGCGAGCTGTTGGAGCTGGTGCGCGACACGGCCCTGGTCGCGTTGTCGCCGAAGGCCGCCCGCCACATGGACTGCCCCGCCGAGGAGCGCGAACGCCTCGGCAAGCTCGCGGCGGGCGTGCCCGCCGAGCAGCTCGCGCGCACGTTCCACGTGCTGCTCGAGGTGCACGACCAGGTCGCGCGGGCCTCGCGTCCGCGCATGGTCCTGGAGATGGCCGTGGCGCGCCTGGTGGCCATTCGCCCCGCCGAGCCGCTGGGCCACCTGGTCGAACGCCTCGCCGACCTCGAGCGGCGCCTGCGCGGCGGCGGCGCCGCCCCCGCGCGCCCCCGTGGCCGCGAGCCGGGCGACGATCCGGAGGGGGAGAGGCGCGGGTAACCCACCCCCCGG